>JAFGOJ010000482.1 GCA_016926575.1 Anaerolineae bacterium
GCCTTCATAGACCTCCCCTCAGGAGGTAACTTTAGCACAAAACGCCTGGGAAAGCAAGGGTGAGAACGTTCGCGGGGGCATTTCACTACTTCGAAAATAGACCGCGTTCTTGCTCCCGCCGGGTCTGTGACCCGGCGGGAGCGCGGGTCGTGGACCCGCGCCGAGCGGGTGTCACGCTGAAAGCTTTCTCGCCGCCGAAAGGGGGAATGGGGGTTTTGCGGGCGGCGAAGCCGCCCGCAAAACCCCCATCTTCCCACATTATTTCTCTCCCAGGTAGGCTTTGCGCACGCGCTCGTCTTGCAACAGGCCGCGGGCCGGGCCAGAAAGGACGACGTGGCCGGTCTCCAAAACGTAGCCGCGATGCGCCACTTTGAGGGCCGCGCGAGCGTTCTGTTCGACCAGCAGGATCGTCACTCCGTGCGCGTTGATCTCGCGCACGGTTTCGAAGATCGTCTTGACCAGCAGAGGGGCCAGGCCCAGCGAGGGCTCGTCGAGCATCAACAAGCGCGGCTGTGCCATCAACGCGCGGGCGATAGTGAGCATCTGCTGCTCGCCACCCGAGAGCGTGCCACCGAGCTGGTTCTTGCGTTCTTCCAGGCGCGGGAAGAGGTCGTAGACGCGGCGGCGGTTTTGCTCGATCGCCTCCTTGTCGCCGCCCAGGGTGTAGGCGCCCATATTGAGATTCTCCGTCACCGTGAGCGTGGAGAAAATCTGGCGGCCCTCGGGTACCTGAGAGACGCCCTTCCCGACGATCTGGTGCGCGGGTACGCCGCTGATCGTCTGGCCGTCGAAGGTAATCGTGCCTTGAACCGGGCGGATCAGGCCGGAGATCGTGCGCAGCGTGGTCGTTTTGCCGGCGCCGTTCGCACCGATGAGAGAGACGATCTCTCCCTCTTCGACTTCCAGATCGACGCCCTTGAGGGCGTGGACGTGCCCGTAATACGTGTGCAGGTTCTCGATCTTCAAGAGGGCCACGGCTACACCTCCTCGTCCTCTTCTTCACCCAGGTAGGCTTCGATGACACGTGGGTCGTTCTGCACCTGTTCCGGCGTCCCCTCGGCGATCTTCTTGCCGTAGTCCACCACGACGATGCGCTCGCAGATACCCATGACCACCTTCATATCGTGCTCGATCAGCAACACGGTGATCCCTTTTTCGCGGATCTGGCGGATGACGGCCATCAGGTCGAGCGTTTCCTGCTCGTTGAGGCCGGCGGCCGGTTCGTCCAGAATCAAGACGAGCGGCTGGGTCGCCAGCGCGCGGGCGATCTCCAGGCGACGCTGGTGGCCGTAGGGCAGGTTCTTCGCCAGGTCGTCGCGGTAATCCGCCAGCCCCATGAAGGCGAGGAACTGCTCCGCTTCTGCGACGATGTAGGTCTCCTCGTTGCGCTGCGAGGACGGGCGGAAGACCGCACCGGCGACCCCCGCTTTGGTGCGGTGGTGCAGGCCGGCCATCACGTTTTCCAACGCGGTCATGTTTTTGAACAGATGGATGGTCTGGAACGTGCGGGCGATGCCCTTGTGGGTGATTTCGTGAGGGCTGAGCATGCGAATCTGGTCCCATTGCGCCTTGATCGGTTTGGCGGGCAGCCAACTCAGCCACCAGATGGGCGTGGTCAGTCGCTGCCGCCACGCCAACTCGGGGTGAGCGATGCGGTCCCCGTTGAAGGTGATCTGACCCGCTGTGGGGGCGTAGATGCCCGTGATCATGTTGAAGATCGTCGTCTTTCCAGCGCCGTTGGGGCCGATCAATCCGAGAATCTCGCCTGCGTTCAAATCGAAGTCGACCCGGTCGACGGCGGTCAGGCCGCCAAATACTTTCGTTAGGCCTTGAATACTGAGAATTGCCATCGTTCACCCCGCTGGATTGACCGGTGCAGCGAGCGCTTCTTCCTTCTCGCCCCGAATCTCCATCTGCACGCGCCGGCTGGGCCACAGGCCCTCAGGTCGCAGCACCATCATCACCACCATCGACACGCCCACCCAGGCGTCGCGCCACGCCTTCAGCGGGCGGAACAGCTCCGGCAGCGTGACCATGCCCAGCGTGCCCACAAACGCGCCGGGGATCGAGCCGGTGCCGCCCAGAACAACGATACAGAACATAATGACCGATTCCAAGAACTTCGACAGGTCCGGCGAGATGACCGTCAGTTTACCGGCGTAGAGCCAGCCCGCCAGCCCGGCCCAACTGGAGCCCAGGACGAAGGCCAGCAGCTTGGCGTGGGTAGTGTCGATGCCCATCGCCTCGGCGGCGACCTGATCCTCGCGCACGTACATCCACGCCCGTCCCAGGCGCGAGTGCTCCAGTCGGCGCATGGCGAAGATCGTCAGCACCAGGAAGAAGAGCACCACGTAGTAGTGGTAGATCGGCGCGCGCAGCACCAGCCCGAACAGCTCCGGGCGGTCGATGCTGCTGAGGCCGTTCGCGCCGCCGGTGATGCCGAACAGGTTGTTCACCAACACCAGCCGCACCACCTCACCGAAGGCGATGGTGACGATGCACAGGTAGTCGCCGCGCAGGTGGAGGATGGGGCGGGTGATGATGTAGGCGAACAGGCCGGGAATGATGATGCTCAACGGCAGTGACAGGAGCAGCGGCACGCCCAGGTAGAGGTTAAGGATCGCGGCGGTGTAGGCGCCCAGTGCGTAGAACGCCGCGTGGCCCAACTGGAACATGCCGGCATAGCCGACGATGATGTTCAGGCTGAGGCCGAGGATGATGTACAGCGCCGTGCGCCACAGCACCGAGCGGTAGTAATCGCCCAGCGGGATCGGTACCAGGATCGCCGCGGCGAGCAACCCGACCTGCCACCAGAGTGCAGGGACTTTGCGCAACGGAGCCAGCCCGTCTCGTATCTTGTCCATGGCGGTCTCCTTACACCTTCTCCGCCACCCGCTCACCGAGCAGGCCGGTGGGGCGGAAGATCAGAATAATGATCAGAATAGCGTAGGCGATGACGTCCTTCCACTGGGGCGAGAGGTAGCCCGAGCCGAGCGTCTCGATGATGCCGAGCATCATCCCGCCGAGCATCGCGCCGGGGATATTGCCGATGCCGCCCAGGATCGCGGCGATAAAGGCCTTCAGGCCGAAGGTCCACCCCAGCGTGAAGTCGAAGGAGCCGTAGTAGAGCGCGACGATCATCCCCGCCACGCCGCCCAACCCCGGGCCGATCAGGAAGACGACGGCGATGATGCGGTCGACGTTGATGCCCATCAGCCGTGAGGTATCGTGGTCGAGAGAGACCGCGCGCATCGCGGTACCCAATCGCGTGCGCTGGGTGAAGAGGTAGAGGGCCCCCATCAGCAAGAAGCAGGCTACCAACACGATGATTTGCATGATGCCGATGCGCACCCCGCCGGCGAGCACGATACCGCCGCTGGGGGTGATGCCGTGGGGGTAGGTGCGCCAACTCGCACCGTAGAGGTTGCGGGCCAGGCTCTGGAGGATGAAAGCCACCCCCAGCGCCGAGATCACCGGGGCCAGCCGCCCGGCCGAGCGGAGCGGCTTGTAGGCGACCCGGTCCACCAATACCCCTCCCAATGCCACGGTGATCATCACCAAAATAATCACCGGTAGGATCACCCACGGCGTGTCGTTTGCCAACAGCCCCAGCGCGACGTTCAACCCGGTCAAGCCCAGATAAGCGCCCCACATAAACAGGTCGCCATGGGCAAAGTTGATGAGTTTGAGTACCCCATAGACCATCGTATAGCCCAAAGCTACCAGCGAATAAAATGCACCAATTGTGATCCCGTTGATCATCTGCTGGATGAATTGCATGAGACTGACCTCCGCTACTGGAACTGAAGGGGACCCATAAGCGATAAGGGGAGCTCGATCTGCCGAGCTCCCCTGATTGTGCCACGTGACGACTAAGGCCTCGGCTGTACCGGGTTCAGCACCGGATTGCCGTCGGCCTGGATGACGTAGGCAACGTGGATGGTTCCGATGCGGTCGCCGTTCTCGTCCCAGCCCAGAATCGGGCCGGTGAGGCCGTCGATGTCGCGCGCCTCGTTGTGCAGGAACTCGGCCAGCACCGCGGAGTCGGTCGACTCAGTCTCTTCGATGGCGTAGCGGATGACGTTGAACGCCTCGGCGGCCATCAGCCACCACACGCTCTCGACAGGCTGGCCGTACTCCGCCTCGAAGGCGGCCACGTACTCCTGCGCCTCGGGGTATTCCAGGTCCTTGGGCAGCGGTTCGGTGGTGAAGTACATCCCCGCGGCGTTCTCTATGCCGGCAATCTCCACCAGCTCGGGGTTGTTGGAGGCGTTGCCCATCACCCATTGGATATCCAGGCCCAGATCGCCGCTCTGCCGCAGCAGCAGGCCACCCTGAGCATGATAGCCGGTGAAGTAGACCGCGTCGAGGCCCGCCCCGGCGATGTTGGTCAGAATCGGGGTGAAGTCCTGGTCATCGGGGTTGATGGCGTCGTAGAAGGCCACATTGAGCCCCAGTTCCTCGGCGTAGTTGCGCGTGTGCTCGGCCAGGCCCTGGGCGTAGGTGGAGTTGTCGTGCAGGATGCCGATGGTCTGCGCGCCCAACACCTGGTCCATGAAGTTCGCAGCAAAGAGGCCCTGACGGTTATCCAGGAAGCAGACGCGGAAGAAGCGCTGGAAGCCCTTCTGGGTCAGCCCCGTCGCCGTAGAAGACGGGGTGATGTGCAGGATTCCGGCCTCGTTGTAGATCTCGGAGGCGGGTTCGGTGGCGGTGGAGTTGTAGGCGCCGATGACGGCCACCACGCCCGCGTCGACCAGGCGCTGCGCGACCAGCGCGGCCTGGGTCGGGTCACCCGCGTCGTCTTCGACGATCAGCTCGACCTGGCGGCCCAAGAGCCCGCCGGACTCGTTGACGTCGTCGACCAGCAACTGGATAGCTCGCTGGAAGCCCTGGCCCTCGTAGGCGTAGTCGCCCGTCAGGGGCGCTTCCAGGCCGATCTTGATCGTATCCGATTCTTGCTGGCAGCCCGCCAGCATCGGCACGATCATCGCCACAATCAGGAACAACGGGGCAAGTTTCTTAAGCATAGTTCTCCTCCTTAGCAAATGGAATAACAAACAGCGGTTCGACTGGCGGAAAAAGGTGCTATACCTGCTCTAGCTCTTACCTCCTTTCAGACCGAACGCACGAAAGTTTCGGCGTCCAATCCACCGACAGAAGATATGCTCGTATCGATAGTGGACAGGTTACTGATCGAGGGAAACGCGTAAATGACTAACAGTCATTATACGGCAAGAATTTGTCAATGTCAACAAATCGCATCGCGTCGGGTGCATGTGCTCTCTGGGGCAGTCATTTATTTTTAAGCCACGAATTAACACGAATTTTTGGGGATGGTTCATTTCCAGGCCGAATTAGGTTTACACTTTGTTTTCCGATCTGTCATTCTGAGCGGAGCCGCCGCAGGCGGCGAAGCGAAGAATCTGCCCCCGCA
>JAFGOJ010000483.1 GCA_016926575.1 Anaerolineae bacterium
GCCCCTGCACCCCGCCGGGGAAACGGGTAAACCTGCGGTTTACCTTCCGGTTCCCCCGGACCCCTTCCGCAAATGGGTTCCGGTCAAAATGTGCTCCTGCCGGGCCACGGACCCGGCGGTGGCGCGGGCATCACACTGGGAGGGTTGCGGTTTCCCGCCCCGTTTGTGACGGCTGTTGCGCGTTCCCCATATTGAGGTATACTTACCCTGAGAATCGATGAAAGGAGCAACCGTGTTCATCTTACACCACCGCCGCACCTGAAGGATGGCCTGGGATGCCAGTCGGCGTCCGCAGGCCTCACAGCAGCACACGTCAGGCGGCGACGGGGGTGTCGTCTCCTGAGACGGGTTGGGAATGCAACTTCCTGACTGCCGCCGGCGTGCGCTGGCGGCAGTTTTTTTATGTCAGGAGCGTGACAAATGATCTATTTCGACAACGCGGCGACGTCCTGGCCCAAGCCGCCGGGCGTCGCCCAGGCTATGGTTCATTTTATCGAAACCGTGGGGGCCAACCCCGGCCGCGCCGCCCACCGCCAGGCGATCGAATCCGGCCGTATCGTCTACGCCGCGCGCGAGGCCGTGGCTGCGCTCTTCAACGCGCCCGATCCGCTGCGCGTGGTCTTCGGCGCCAACGTGACCGAGGCGCTCAACCTGGCCTTGCGCGGCCTGCTCCACCCGGGCGACCACGTCGTCACCAGTGGCATGGAGCACAACGCCGTCATGCGCCCGCTGCGGGCGCTGGAACGGGCCGGCGTGGCCCTCACGGTGGTGGCGTGCTCCCCAGAAGGGACCATCGACCCCACCGACGTTGCCGCAGCTCTGCGTCCGCACACGAAGATGATCGTCCTCAACCACGCCTCGAACGTCACGGGCACGCTGTTGCCGGTGGCTGAGGTGGGGCGGATCGCCCGCGCGCACGACGCGCTTTTCCTGGTGGACGCCGCGCAAACCGGCGGAGCCTACCCCGTTGACGTCCAGGCCAGCGCCATCGACCTCTTAGCCTTCACCGGACACAAGTCCCTCTACGGGCCGATGGGCACCGGCGGGCTGATTGTCGGCGAGCGGGTGCCTGTGGAGGAACTGGAGCCGCTCAAGCGCGGCGGCACCGGCAGCCGCTCGGAGCGCGAGGAACAACCCGACTTCCTGCCCGATAGGTGCGAGAGCGGCACGCCCAACGTGGTGGGACTGGCGGGCCTGGTGGCCGGCGTGCGCTGGGTGCAGGAGCGCGGCGTGGCGTCGATCCGCGCGCACGAGGCCGCACTGACCCAGCAGCTCATCGACGGGCTGCGCGCTATCCACGGGGTGACCGTCTACGGCGGGCTGGACGCGCGCCGCCAAACGGCCACGGTCTCCTTCAACATCGAGGGAATGGCCCCCTCGGAGGCCGGGCTGCGCCTGGACGACGAGCACAGCATCATGTGCCGGGTGGGCCTGCACTGCGCGCCGGCGGCGCACAAGACCCTGGGCACGTTCCCGACGGGCACGGTGCGCTTCGGGTTGGGGGCGATGAACACCGCCGCGGATGTCGAGGTGGCCGTCAAGGCCGTGGCCCGTCTCGCAGAGGAGGTGCAATGAACGCGACGACCTACGTCGTCATCCTGGTCTATTCGACCAGCCACGCCATCCGGGCCGAGAAGGTGCTCAACGAAGCCCACGTCGACTGCAAGCTGATTCCCGTGCCGCGCCACATCAGTTCCGATTGCGGGGTGTGCGTGCGCGTCAGCCAGGCCGACCAAGATGCCGCGCTGCAAGCGCTGGAAGCGGCGCGGGTCGAGGTAGAGCGGGTGCAACAAGAAGCAATAAGCAAGAGGCAGGAAGCAGGAGATAGGGGGTAAGAGATGAAAACTGTGGTCGACGCGCGCGGGTTGGCTTGTCCGCAGCCGGTGATTTTGACACGGAACGCGCTGCAGGAATACGACGTTGTAACGACGATTGTCGACAGCGAGAGTTCGCGGCAGAATGTGACCCGCATGGCGGAAAAGTCGGGGGCAATGGTGAGGGTGGAGCAGCGGGGCGATGGCCTGTATCTGCACATCACCCGTGGGGAAGCTGCGCCGGTGCCCTCACCCGAGGACGAGCTGTGCGCCCTCCCGACAGAGGGGGCGCTGGTGCTGGTGGTGCCCGCCGACCAGATGGGGCGTGGAGACGCGGAGTTGGGCGATATCCTCATACGCGCCTTCTTCCACACCCTGGGCGAGGTCCAGCCGCTGCCCCGCACAATCATCTTTCTGAATAGCGGCGTCAAGTTGGTGGCGGAGGGATCACCGGTGCTGGATGATTTGCAGGCGCTCGTTCGGAGCGGCGTCGAGATTCTGGCGTGCGGCACTTGCCTGGACTATTTTGGGCTGAAGGATCGGGTTGTGGTAGGGATCGTTTCGAATATGTACACCATCGCCGAGACGATGTTGGGAGCGGCGAAAGTCGTCAGCTTGTAGCGAGGAGAAGATATGTCACCTGAACCCATTCGCCTGACGGCATTGACCAAAGCGGCCGGTTGAGCGGCGAAGATGGGGCCTGAGGCCCTGGCGCAGGTTCTGCGTCCAATCAACACCCTCTTCTCACCGCAAAATTATCCGCAATTGCTGGTCGGCCTGACCATCAGCGACGATGCCGCGGTCTACAAGATCACCGACGAGGTGGCGGTCATTCAGACCCTCGACTTCTTCACGCCCGTGGTCGACGACCCGTACGACTACGGGGCCATCGCCGCGGCCAACGCGATGAGCGACGTCTACGCGATGGGCGGGGAAGTAGCGCTGGCTCTGAACATCTGCGGCTTTCCGCCTGACCTACCGCCGGAGGTGACGGCCGAGATTCTGCGCGGCGGCGCAGAAAAGGTACTCGAATCCGGCGGGGTGCTCGCCGGCGGCCACACCATCGACGACGACGAACCCAAGTACGGCATGGCGGTGATGGGATTGGTCCATCCGGGCCGCATTCTAACCAAAGGTGGGGCCCGCCCCGGTGACGTGTTGGTACTGACCAAACCGCTGGGGGTGGGCATCGTCACCACCGCCTTCAAGGGAGATATGGCCCAACCGGCACACGTCGCGGCGGCGGTGCGGAGCATGCAGGCTCTCAACCGCGACGCGGCGCGGGCGATTCAGGCGGTCGGCGTGAACGCCTGCACCGACGTCACAGGGTTTGCCCTGCTGGGCCACGGCTACGAGATGGCCGAGAGGAGCGGCGTGAAACTGCGTCTCTTCCTGCACGCGCTCCCCTTCGTCGACGGCGCGCTGGAATACGCCAACATGTGGCTCTTCCCCGCCGGCACGTGCAACAACGAGCGCGCCTACAGCCACGCCGTACACTTCTGCGACGGGATTGCCGAGGAAGTGCGCCAACTGCTCTACACGCCGGAGACCTCCGGCGGGCTGCTCGCGGCGGTGCCGGCGGAGCACGTCGATGCGCTTGGCGCTCGATTCGATGCCGCGGGCCAGCCGTTTTGGATCATCGGGACGGTTGCAGAGGGCAAAGGCATCGACGTCGAATTGTAGGAACATCCCTTTGCTTGAGCGCAAAAATATGCTAAAATGTCGAGTATGTGGGCGGTGTCGCAGCTCCACCTTCCCCCCACCCCCACGACACCTTGTGTACCGTCGGTAGGAGGATACCATGACAAGCGATAGTAAAACGCACGAATACGTAACCATTCTGCGTCGCACGGACATGTTTTACGACCTGAACGATGAACAGTTACGAATGGTGGCCGACGTTTGCCTCGAAAGGGAATACGAACTGGGGCAGTTGATCTTCGAGGAAAACACGCGCGGGGAAGAACTCTACGCCATCGTGTCCGGCGAAGTCGAAATCCGGTTAGACACGAGCATGATCCGGCCCGACGCGCGCAAAGGGAAGCCGGTCACCGTCGCCACGCTGCGGCGCGGGCAGACGTTCGGCGAGGTCACGCTGGTCGATCAGGGGTTGCGCACGGCATCGGCGCACTCCGCGTCCAACCCCACCCGCCTGCTGGTCATCCCGCGAGACAGCCTGATCGACCTGTGCGAGCAGCACCCCGAGCTGGGCTACCGGGTCATGCGCAGCGTGGCCGCCGACCTTGCCTTCAAGATCCGCGGCACCGACCTGATGATACGCGAGCAACTGCTCTGGCAACCGCGCCGGTGAAGCAATTTGACTTTTCCAGATACCCCGGTATAATGTCCCTGGTACGCGGGTGTAGTTCAGTGGTAGAACGTCAGCTTCCCAAGCTGAATGTCTGGGGTTCGAATCCCCACACCCGCTCTTGGGTCATCCTGAACGTCAGCCGCGCAGGCTCGACAACCCCTTGGGTGATTGGAAACCGCCGGTGCAGGCGCGCCGGCGGTTTTGTTGTGTAGATGAACTGTGATGAACTCGGAATCGAAAGCCCCGCAACCCTTGCTCACCCCGCTGATGCGCTGGTTCCTGTTGGCCATGGTACTGGCCAACGTCGCCGGCGGCATGCTGCCCATGCTGATGCCCCTCTACCTGGAAGAAATGGGGGCCTCGGTGGGACAGATCGGCATGGTCTTTACGATCACCTCGATCGCCGTTCTAGCGCTGCAAATTTTCGGCGGGTGGGTTTCCGATTCGATCGGGCGGCTGCGCGCCATCGCCATCGGCAGCATCGGCGGCATCATCGGCTACACCGCACTGCTGCTGGCCCCCACCTGGGAATGGATGATCCTCGCTCTGGCGATCCACCAACTGCCCTACGCCCTGGTGGGACCGAGCTTCGGAGCCTTCATCGCCGAGAACTCGACACTGAGCAACCGGGGCAAAGTCTACGGCCTGGTCGACACCATCTACCAGATCACAGGCATCGTGGGGCCACCGCTGGGGGGCTTTCTGGCCGGCACCTACTCCTTCAAACTGATGCTGCTGGTGTCGGGTCTGCTCTACGCACTGGCAGCCGCATTGCGCATCTGGATGGCCACGACGATGCACACTGCGACCGTCGGATCGGAAAAGCTCTCGCTCCGCTCCCTGAAGACCAGCATGGGGACGATGGTCGGCCTGGTGGCCGGCGGCGGGGTGATCACCTGGATATTCGTCACCGACGGCGTGCGGGACGTGGCCTTCAACCTGTCCGGCTCACTGCAGCCGCTCTACCTGGAACAAATCGGTGGCCTCACGGTGCAGCAAATCGGCCTGCTCGGTTCAATCTTTTCCGCCGCTATGATGGTGACCCCCATCCTCTCCGGGAGGATATCGGACCGATACGGCGAGCGAGTGCCGATCACGGCGGGGTTTCTGCTCATGTTCGTCGCTCTGGTGATCTTCTTGAACGCCAGTGGATTCTGGGGCTTCGCCCTGACCTGGGTCGTCTTCGGCCTTGGTGTGGGCCTGCTCAGCCCGGCCTACCAATCGCTCATGTCCAAGGTCGTCCCACAAAACATGCTGGGCGTTTTCACCGGCCTGTTTCGCAGCAGCATTGGGCTACTCTCACTGCCGGCCCCGTACATTGGCGCGCGGTTGTGGGAACACTACGGCCCGCGCGTGCCGTTCATCATCACCGCCATAGCGGCCTTCGTCACCGTCGTCCCGGTCTGGTTCAAGTTCAAAGTGCCCGAGCAAACCAGGCCGCCGGCGGCCTGCACCGAAGCAGACCCGTCACCGTAGCCTGAGATAGCAACCGATGACCGAACAGATCGCCCTATTGCTCGCCATCATCGTTGTGACGCTCGTGCTGTTCTCGCTCGAGCGCCTGCCTGCCGACGTGATCGCACTCGGCGTCCTCTTGACCCTGATCCTCACCAACCTGATCCCAATCGACCAGGCATTCGCCGGATTCGGCAACAGCGCAGTGATGATGATCTTCGGGCTATTCATCCTCACCGCCGCACTCGTGCGTACCGGCGTCGTCGACATGGTCGGGCGCGCCATCTACAAATTCACCGGCGACAATTCGCGCCGCCTGCTAGGAGTGATCATGGCCGGCGCGGCAGCGTTGAGCGCGGTCATGAGCAACACCGCTACCACGGCCTTCTTCACCCCCATCTCCATCGGCCTGGCCCACCGGCTGCGCATCAGCGTTTCGAAACTCTTGATGCCCCTGGCCTTCGCGTCCATCCTGGCCAGCTCCGTCACCGTCATCAGCTCCTCCACCAACGTCGTCATCAGCGGCTTGCTGATCCAACACGATATGGAACCCTTCGGTATGTTCGAATTGTCCCTCGTAGGCATCCCCATCGTCCTGGTCGGACTGGCCTACATGCTCTTCATCGGCCAACACCTGATGCCGGACCGGGGCGGTTCTGAAACCCTGGCCGAAGAGTTCAGTATCCGCCCCTACTTGACAGAAATTCTGATCGCCGCCGATTCCCCGCTGGTCGGGAAAACCCTGGCCGAAGCCGGCCTGGGCCACGACCTGGACCTGACCGTGTTGCAGATCGTCCGCTCCGACCAGCGCCATCTGGCCCCGCAGGCCAATCTGCGGATAGAAGAAGGGGACGTGCTCCTGGTTCAAGGCCAGCGGGATAACGTGCTCAAGATCAAGAACGCCTCCGGCATCGCCATCAAAGCCGACATCAAGCTATCCGATCCAGACCTCGAAACAAAGGACACCAAACTGGCGGAAGCCATCATCATGCGTCGCTCTCCGCTGATCGGTCGCACGTTGGAACAGGTAGGCTTCCGCGAGCAGTATGGAGTACAGGTTCTAGGCATCAACCGGCGGGGAAAAGTCATCCTACGCAAGATCAGCCAAATTTCACTCCAGGCGGGCGACGAGCTGTTGATCCAGGGCCGCCATTCGAAAATCGTGCGCCTCGACGAAAACGACACCCTGCGCATCGTGGGTATGGTGAACTACGAACGCCCCAACCGCCACCGCGCTCCGGTAGCAGTCGCCATCTTCGCGGGCGTGCTACTCATCGCCGCACTCGACATCATCCCGCTGCCCGTCGCCGTCCTCATGGGAGCGCTGGTCACCTTCATCACCGGGTGCATCACACCCGACGAAGCCTACCGCAGCGTCGAATGGAAAGCCCTGCTCGTCATCGGCTGTATGCTCACCATCGGCATCGCTATGGAGATCACCGGCACCGCCGCGTTCCTGGCCACGCAGATCATCGGCATGGTTGGAGAAGCCGGTCCCATCTGGTTGCTCACCGCCTTCTTTACACTGACTCTGCTGTTGACCCAACCGATGTCGAACCAGGCTGCCGCGGTCGTGGTCATTCCCATCGCCCTACAGACCGCCCTTCAACTGGACCTGAACCCGCGCACGTTCGCCGTGATGATTGCCGTAGCCGCCAGTTGCTCTTACCTGACGCCTCTGGAACCGTCCTGCCTGATCGTCTACGGGCCCGGGCGCTACCGTTTCGTCGATTTCCTCAAAGTGGGCGCGCTGCTAACGCTAATAACCTACGCCATCGCCATCGTACTCGTGCCCCTGTTCTGGCCACTCTAGCCATCACTCCGGGTCGAACCGCCACAGCACCGCTTCGCCGTCGAAGCCAACCTCCACCCACACCCGCCCAACGCCGTCCACCACGACCTCGGCACAGGTCCCCCCCACGACGCCCACCTGCTCGATCTCGCCGCCCGCGCTCCGGTAGACCACTCCGTCAGAACAGACCCACGCAGTGCCATCCGGCCCGAAATCCCACAGCACCGGCGCGTCGTATTCCGGGTCGTAAACCGCCACCCACGCCTCGTTCTCCCAACGATACAACGCCGTCGAATGCCAGGGGCCGGTCGCGCCGAAGCGAATGAACTCAACCCACGGATTTCCCGCCGCATCCAGCGCGAAACTCGTGATCAATTGCCGCCGTTCCCACTCCGGCAGCGCGCGGCGCGTCCATGCCCGTGCCGCAGGGTCGTACTGGATCAACGCGTCAAAACCAGTCATCCACACCCGGCCCGCCCCATCGACCACAATGTCGTGCACACACTCGCCCGCCGTGTCCTCGGAGCCGCGCCACGCCTCCCCATCGAACCAGCGCACCCCCTGCCCTGCAATCACGATCCCATCCTGGATGCAACTCCCCACCCAAACGTTGCCTGCCTGGTCGCGCGCCAGCGCAGTCAACACCCGCACCGGTTCGTACATATCCTCCAGCGGCCCAAACCCGACCGCCGCCGCCGTGAGGGCCGTCCACTGCCCCGTCTCAGGGTCGAGGAAGCGCACCGACTCCCCCTCCACCATCCACACCCGGCCCAGCCCATCGACTACCGGCGCGCTGCCGTATCCGGGCGTCCACCCTTCCTCCGTGCCATAAAACGTCCACGCTCCTTCCTCGTAAGAGGCCACGCGCCACCCGTCGTTCATCGCCACCCACACACGCCCGGTGCTGTCCATTCCCAGCACCCGGTTCGCCAGCCCGATGTAAAGCGGCACCCATTCCCCCTCCGCATACGCCGAGATGGAGAGATCGGTCACCAGCCACACCTCTCCTTCAGGGGAGACCCACACGTCCTGGACGGTGCCGGGCGGGACATCGCCAGAGACAAGTGCGTGGAAAGGCGCACTCGAAGGCGATGTGGGCCAGGGCGCAGGGGTAGGCGTTGGCGTCGCCCACGCTTCACCGGCCACCGACCAGTCCACCCCCCAGAACCGCACCGAGCGGTCGTCGGCAGTCGAGACCATCAGCCGACCGTCCGGGGAAAAGGCCAACTCGCTCACGTCCGCCGGCACACTGTGAAGCAGTTGCCTGTCGTCAACCAGCCAGAACCGCAGCACACCGTCCGCCGCCCCCGTCGCCAGCAGCGCGCCATCGGGAGAGAATGCGATACACTGCACCGTGTCCGGATGATCGAGCGTGAGCAGCGGCATCCCGTCGCTGCCGCGCCATACCGTCACCCGGTCGCCGCCGCCGGCCACCGCCACGCGCGTGCCATTCGCGGAAAAGGTCACCCGGCTTTCGCCCCCCCGCCGCGCCTCCTCGGCGTTCAGCAGGCTTCCGTCTGCCACGCGCCACAGCCGCGCCGATCCTTCCGACGTTCCCGACGCCAAGGTCTGACCATCCGGCGCAAACGCCAGGCTGGAGACTGCCCCTGAGCCACCCTCCAAGCCTCCCAACATCTGGCCCTCCGCAAGGCCCCAGAAGTAGATGGAACCGTCGAAGACACCGGAGACCAACATCGTCCCGTCGGGAGAGAAAGCCACCGCCCCCACCGAGCCCCGGCCTGACTCCAGTTCCCCAACCAGCGCGCCGTCCGAGGTCCGCCACAGCGAAACCCGCCCAAAGAACGAGTACGCCCCTGAAGCCAGCACCTCCCCGTCAGGAGAGAAAGCCACGGAGTCCACTTCGCGCCCGGTATCGATGAAACGCGCCGTTTCCAGCGTCCCGGCATCGAACAGATACACCCCGGTTGACCCCGTCACAGCCAGCCACCGCCCGTCGGGGGAAAAGACAGCGTTACTCGCCCGCGCGTCCGTAGACCAACGCGCCAATTCGACGATTCCCCCGACGGTTTCCGTAGAAATCGCGTCCTCGGGACGCGAGACGGGTTCCGTCAGCACGGCCAGCAGAGCGGGAGTAGCTGTAGCAGTCGGAGCAATGGGAGCCGTCGGCGTCAGGGCCACTGGAGAAGCCAGAGAAGGAGAAGGAGATACGAGTGCCGTCGGCGTCGCCGTAAGCCCTGCGCCCGCAAGAGGCTCACCGTCCGAAGTGGCACAGCCTGCGGCAAGCACCACCATCGACAAGATGATCCACACCCACCAGCGCCGCATCGTCATACCCCACCTCCTTCGAGCAGTGTAGCACCGATTGAGCGCCGGCACAACCCCTGAACAACAAGAAGGCCCCCGATGTCATAATGACATCGGGGGCCTTCTTGTTGCAGGCAACAAAAAAGATCCTCTGGCAACGACCTACTCTCCCAGGGAGCTGCCTCCCAAGTACCATCGGCGCTGGCGGCCTTAACTTCCGGGTTCGAGATGGGACCGGGTGTATCCCCGCCGCTAAAGTCACCAGAAGATCTTTTTAACGAACCTATGAATAGAGTGAAAACTCCAATTTCTCCGCGCCACGTACAAGCCCTCGACTGTTAGTAACGGGTCAGCTGAACACATTACTGTGCTTACACCTCCCGCCTATAAACCGGTAGTCTTCCGGCAGTCTTACCTGATTTACTCAGTGGGGGACCTAGTCTTGGGGCACGTTTCCCACTTAGATGCTTTCAGCGGTTATCGTTGCCAGACGTTGGCTACCCAGCAATGCACC
>JAFGOJ010000084.1 GCA_016926575.1 Anaerolineae bacterium
GGGTCCGGGGAAACCGGAAGGTAAACCGCAGGTTTACCCGTTTCCCCGGCGGGGTGCAGGGGCGGAGCCCCTGCAAAACCCCTATTTCGGAACAGAGGGAAAACGAGATGGCTAGAATTCGCAGACTAGTACTGGACACGCTCAAGCCCTACGAGCCGAGCATCATCGAGATGGCGGCCAGCCTGAGCGAGCTGGACGGCGTCAACGCCGTCAACATCAGCATCTACGAGATCGACCGCAAGGTGGAGAACGCCAAAATCACCATCGAGGGCGACAACATCTCCCCCGCCGGCGTGCTCGCCATCATCCAGGAATTGGGTGGGGCGGTCCACTCCGTCGACGAAGTCGTCGCCGGCAAGATGATCATCGACGACGCCGCCACCCTGCAAGATTAAGGCCCCTTCGGGGGCCACCACTGGATGAGAATGCCGGGTGTGGCAGGGGGCGGTCTCAGGCCGACCCCTACCATACCCGACAGATCAACCCCTTCAGGTACGTCCCCTCGGGGAACGTCAGTGCGACCGGGTGGTCGGCGGACTGGTGCAGCACGCCGATGATCTGCGCGTCTCGCCCCGCGTCCAGTGCCGCGCCGAACAGAATCTTCTGGAACAGGTCGGCGGAGACCGCACCCGAACACGAGGTCGAGAACAGCACCCCGCCCGGGCGCAGCAACTGGAACGCCAGCAGATTCACGTCCTTGTAGGCGCGCGCGGCGCGCTCGACGTCCCGCGCGCTGGGCGCGAACTTGGGCGGGTCGATCACGGCCACGTCGAAGCGCCGCCCGTTGGCGCGGTAGCCGCGCAGCACGCTGAAGACGTTCCCCTCGACGAACTCGTGCCCCCGTGGATCGAGGCGGTTGGCGCTCAGGTTCTGCCGCGCCAGCTCCAGCGCCGGGGCGGAACTGTCCACGAACGTCACCTGGGCCGCGCCGCCGCTTGCCGCGTAGACCCCGAACGCCCCGTTGTAGGCGAAGGCGTCCAGCACCTCCGCCTCGCGGCAGAACGCGGGCAGCCGCGCGCGGTTCTCGCGCTGGTCCAGGTAGCCGCCCGTCTTCTGCCCGGCCTGGACGTCCACCAGGAAGTGCAGCCCGTTCTCGGAGACCGGGACGGGGTGGGGCGGGGCCTCGCCCCATAGCAGGCCCGTGCGCTGTTCCAGCCCCTCCTGCTCGCGCACGTCCACGTCGGAGCGCTCGTAGATGCCGCGGCAGGGCAGCAGCCCCGCCAGCGCGCCGACGATGGCCTCCCGGTAGCGCTCCGCGCTGAGCGCCAGGAACTGCACCGCCAGGTAATCCGCGTAGCGATCCACCACCAGGCCGGGCAGGCCGTCCGACTCGGCATGGGCCAGGCGGTAGGCGCTGGTGGCGGGGTCGCGTTCCAGGGCGGCGCGCGCGGCGGCGGCGCGTTCCAGGCGTCGCTGCCAGAAGGCGGGGTCGATCTGCTCGCGCGGTTCCCAGGAGAGGACGCGCACGGCGATTTGGGAGCGCCGGTTGAGCACGCCGCGCGCCAGCCAGTTGCCGCCCGCCGCGTGGACGTCCACCAGGTCGCCGTCGGCGGGGTCACCGGCGAGGCGGTCGATAGCGCCGGAGAAGACCCACGGGTGGCGGCGCTGGAGCGAGCGCTCGCGGCCGGGTTTGAGCGTCAGGGTGGCGGTCATAGCGAGTTGCGAAGTAGGAATGGCGAATTGCGAATTAGGAATGGCGAATGGTGGGGTGTGGGGCGTGGGCCGGTTTTGGGTTCAAAATTTCGCATAGTCATAATTTACGTTCCCTTTTGAGCGATTCCAGGCGACGTGTGTCGCTGGGCAGGTCGGGGTGGCCAACCCGCTTGTCGATGGCGACCACCTGCTCCATCAGTTCAATGGCTTCGTTCAGCTTGCCGTCTCTTTCCGCCAGTGTGGATAGATTGTAGAGCGTGAAACTCAGGCCGACGACGTCGCCCAGGCGCTCCTTGATGGCGCGGCTCTGGTCGTAGGCGCGGGCGGCGGTCACGCCGCCGGGGAAGCGCCAGGCGTTGCGCCGGGCCGCCTCGACGGACAGGGCGGACTTGCCGATGCCGGCCACGCCGCTGAGGACGACGACGCGGCGGTGGTCGTGTTCCAGCGCCTCGGCCAGCGCCACCAGCTCCTCGCCGCGCCCGAAGAAGGCGTCGGCGGCGGGGATGGGCAGCGAGCCGGGCGGGCGGCCGTCGGCGATCAGCGGCTCGCCGGCGGGCAGGCCGCCCAGTTCCACGGAGAGATCGCCGAACGGGCGCGGGGTGTACCGGTCGGGCTGCCCGGCGATGGCGGCCTGGGCGCGGGCGAGCGCCTCGGCCAGCGGGTAGCCGCCGCGGGCCAGTTCGGCGTACAGCGCGGCGGCGAAGCGGATGGCGGTGTCGTCCTGCACGGGGGCGGTGTGGCCCAGCGCGGCGCGCGCCAGGCCCCCGTCGACCGCGGCTTGGGCGGCGGCGTTCGCGCCGGCGGCGGTCAGGCAGGCGTTGAAGACCGCCAGGCGCAGCGGTTGGGGCAGGTCCTGTGCCAGGGCCAACAGGTCGGCTGTGCGCAGCGCGTGGGCGCGCCCGTAGGCGTCTTCGAGGTAGAGGCCCTCGCTCCAGCCGTGGCCGGAGACGTGGAGCACGTGCGGCGCGAGGTTCTGCTCCACGGCGCGCGGGCTGAGGGCGAAGCGCAGCGCGTCCAGCGTGGGGGGCGCGAGGCGGATCAGGGCGATGGGTGCGCCGCTGCGGCGCACGGCATCGGCCAGGTGCTGCCATTCGGCGTGCAAGTCGAGCCAGGCCGGGGTGGGCGTATTGGGTTGGGGCCCGGTCACCGGCGCGGCCAGCAGCACCAGCACGCGCAGCATGTGGCGCGGGTCCTGCTGTTGGCGGCGCGCAGCGCCTTCCATTTGTTGGAACACGTGGATCACGTTGTGATCGCCGACGATGTTCTGGTTGCCGGCAATGTCGATGGATGACATGGGCGCCTCCTGGAATGATGCAAGTATAGCACACGAGTGGCGAATTAGGAATTGCGAATTGCGAACTGTGAATCAGGAATTGCGAATTAGGAGTTGCGAATTAGGAGTTGCGA
>JAFGOJ010000484.1 GCA_016926575.1 Anaerolineae bacterium
ACAAAGAGTACAAAAAAATCCAAAGGATGCAACGATGACAACATATCAGCCAATTCCTGAGGAAGTGGAGCAGTTTGGACGTGTGTTATTGGACGCAGCAATGGAAGTGCACCGGCATTTAGGGCCTGGCTTCATGGAGCGAGTCTATGAAGATGCGCTTTGTTATGAGCTAGATTTACGTGGTATTCCCTTTGAACAGCAGATGCCTGTGAGTGTGTTTTACAAAGGGGTTGTGATCGGTGGCCAACGGTTAGACCTTGTGGTGGGCAGATCAGTGATCGCTGAACTCAAAGCTGTACAGGAGATTGTGCCGCTTCACAAGGCTCAGTTGCTCTCTTATTTGAAAGCGACTGAGATGCGTTTAGGCTATGTCTTGAACTTCAATGTTCACATATTTAAGCAAGGCATCAAACGAATGGTACTATAAAGGCCACTATAAAGACACGCAGGGCTTCTTAGTGCTCTTTGTGCCCTTTGTGGTTTTAAGGAGGTTTTCATGTCCTACGGATACAACGGTAAGATTCTGCACGTCGATTTGACGGCGGGGACGATAGAGATCGAGGAGCCGGACGAGACGTTCTACCGCCGCTACATGGGCGGCAGCGCGATGGGGGCAGTGTATCTGTTGAAGCACACCCCCGCAGGGGCCGACCCATTGGGGCCGGAGAACACGCTCTCCCTGATGGTCGGGGTGACCACCGGCGCGCCCTTTTCGGGGCAGTCCCGCGTCGCGGCGACGGCCAAGTCGCCCCTCACCGGACTGGTGGGCGACTCGCAGGCCGGCGGATTCTGGCCGGCCGAGTTGAAACGGGCCGGATTCGACGGCATCGTGCTGCACGGGCGGGCGGCGCGCCCGGTCTACCTGTGGGTGCACGACGGCGCGGCCGAGCTGCGCGACGCGGCCCACCTGTGGGGCCGGGTCACCGCCGAGGTCGAGGACGCCATCTTCGAGGAACTGGGCGACGCGCGCGTACAGGTTATCCAGTGCGGCCCGGCGGCGGAGCAGGGCGTGCGCTTCGGCGCGCTGATCAGCATGGCGAACCGGGCCAACGGGCGCACGGGAATGGGCACGGTCATGGCGTCCAAGAACCTCAAGGCCGTGGCCGTGCGCGGGCACCATCGCCCCGAACTGGCCGACCCCGACGGGGTGAAAGCCGTGGCGAAGTGGGGCACCGACCACTTCGAGGAGTCGGATATCTACGGCATGGGCATGGTGGGCACTGCCGAGGTGCTGCTCGCGCAGCAGGAGAGCGGCGGGCTGCCGACCCGCAACTGGAGCAGTGGCTCCTTCGAGGGAGCCGAGGCGATCAGCGGGCAGCACATGGCCGAGACGATCCTCAAGGAGCGCGACACGTGCTTCGGGTGCGTGGTGCGTTGCAAGCGCGTGGTCGAGGTGGTCGAGGGACCGTTCCCGGTCGATCCGCGCTACGGCGGGCCGGAGTACGAAACCCTGGCTACAATGGGCTCCTACTGCGGCGTCTCCAACCTGGAGGCGGTCGCCTATGCCAACCAACTGTGCAACATGTACGGCATGGACACCATCGCGTGCGGCGCGACGGTGGCCTGGGCCATGGACTGTTTCGAGCGGGGGCTGATCACGGCCGAGGACACCGGCGGGATCGACCTGCGCTTCGGCAACGCCGAGGCGCTGGTGCAGATGGTCGAGCTGATCGCCAGGCGCGAGGGGTTCGGACGGGTGCTGGGGGAGGGATCGGCCCGCGCGGCGCAGGAGCTGGGCGTGGGGCAGGACCTGGTCGTGACGGCGAAGGGGAACGAGTTCCCCGCCCACATGCCGCAGGTCAAGCGCAGCCTGGCCCTGATCTACGCCGTCAACCCCTTCGGGGCGGACCACCAATCCAGCGAGCACGACGGTTCCTACGCCTACTACCACGACCGGATGGCGGAACTGGACCTGCTCGATCCGCAGCCCGACCTGGCGCTGAACGCCGAGATGGTGCGGTACGCCCTCTACACGCAGCGGTTGTACAGCTTTTTGGACAGCATCTGCGTCTGCCAGTTCGTCTTTGGGCCGTCGTGGCACCTGTATGGGCCGAGCCAGTTGGTGGACGCGGTGCGGGCGGTGAGCGGGTGGAACGTCAGTTTGTGGGAACTGATGAAAGTGGGTGAGCGGCGGCTGAACTTGCTGCGGGCCTTCAACACGCGGGAGGGCGTGGGCGCGGAGGCCGACGTGCTGCCGCCGAAGGTGTACGTCCCGCTGGAGGGCGGCGAGAGCGATGGCATTGCCGTCACTGTCGAAGAGGTCGAGGCGGCCAAAGCCCTTTACTACCAGATGGCGGGGTGGGGGGAAGACGGCCGCCCGACGCGGGCCAAGCTAGAAGAGTTGGCCCTGGGCTGGGTCGCCGACGAGATCGGCCTTTAACTCGCAATTTGCAATTCCTAATTCGCAATTCACAGGAGGAAATATGAAGATCGTCGTACTGGGTGGCGCAGGGAAGATGGGCTGTATCGCCGTACAGGACCTGGCGGGCGACCGGCGCGTCGACGAGGTCGTGATTGCCGACTACGACGTGGCACAGGCCAAGGTCGTCGCCGAGACCATCGGCAGTTCGAAGGTGAGCATCCGGCAGGTGGACGCCACGGATCACGCCGCGTTGGTCGCGGCGCTGGAGGGGGCCGACACGTGCCTGAACGGCACGGTCTACTACTTCAACCTGCAAATCATGGAGGCCTGCCTGGAGGCCGGCGCGCATTACACCGACATGGGGGGGCTGTTTCACACCACCCGCAAGCAGTTGAAACTGAGCGAGCGCTTTGCGGAGAAGGGCATCAGCGCCGTGCTGGGGATGGGATCGGCCCCGGGCGTGCCCAACATCCAGACGCGCTACGCCGCCGACCGGCTGGATACCATCGAGGCGATCCGCATCTACGACGGCATCAAGCCGCCGCCGCCGGACGACGTGCGCTTCACCTACGCCGTGCCGACCATCATCGACGAGCTGACCGAGCCGCCGATGGTCTACCGGAACGGCGAGTTCATCGCGTGCGAACCGCTGACCGAGTTCGAGGACTACTGGTTCGCCCGACCGCTGGGCCTGCTGCCGATGCACCTCTCGCTGCACTCGGAGGTCGCCACGCTGCCGGTCACGTTCGCCGACAAGGGCGTGCAGGAGTGCTTCTTCAAGATCAACTACTGGGGCATGGCGAAGGAGACGGTGGAGAAGGTGCGCGTGCTGGCGGACTTCGGTTTCGCCGGGCGGGAGCCGGTCGAAGTGAAGGGGCAGCGCGTCGTGCCTCGGGATATACTGGTGGCGATGATGGGTGGCTACGTCCCCCCGATCACCGATTTCCTGGCCGCGCCAAAGAACAAGCCGCCGGACTGGGTCAAGGAGATCGTGACCGAGGTGCCGGGGACGAAGGACGGGAAGTCCGTCATCTACCGGTTGGGCACGCTGACGTGCAAGGGCGCGCTGCCGACGGGCGTGGCCCCGGCGCGCGCGGCGGTCTGGCTGGCCCAGGGGCGCATCCCGTTGGGCGTCCACCCGCCCGAGGCCGTCATCGACCCTGAAGCGTTCTTCAAGGAGTTGGAAGATCGCGACATCTACACGCAGGTCAGTGTGACGGCGTTGGTGTAGACCGACACTCGACCAAGGTCTTTGGTAGGGGCGTGACGCGCTGCGCCCCTACTTTGTTGACATCTCTACGAGAGTGGGTATCATGTCGCCTGGAGGTCAAAGACAATGAAAGTGAAACGCTGGTGCAGAGACGTTGGGTTCGCCGTTGGGGCGGCGGTGGGTGCGGCCACCGCGACGTACGTGTTAGTGGTACGTCCCTGGCAGTTGCGCCGTGGGGCGACCGACGAGGAGGTGGTGATGCCGCTTCCCGGCGACGATCTGGTGCCTATCCCCAAGTGCGGGTACACTCAGGCCATCACGATCAACGCCTCGCCGGCCGAAGTGTGGCCCTGGCTGGTGCAAATCGGCTACAAACGGGCGGGCTGGTATAGCCACGATGCGATTCACCGTATGATGGGGATCGCGGGATCGGTGGAAGATGCGGAACGGTCGGCGTGGCACGTCATCCCGGCGCTGCAAACCCTGAGCGTGGGCGACGTGGTCGAGATCGCGCCGGGGATGGGCTACCGGGTGGTGCATCTCGAGCCGAAGCGGGCCCTGGTGCTGTACGTGCGGCTCGATACCGGGGCGATGAAGGGGCTGGAGGATGGCGATCCGCTGCCTGAGAACTATATGTCTTCGAGTTGGGCGTGGTACCTGGAGGAGGTGTCGCCGGGCGTGACGCGGCTGGTGGTGCGTGTGCGCGGGGATTACAGCCCCGGGGTGGCCAGCGTGCTGGCCGCACAGATTCCGAACGAACTGGGCAGCCTGGTGATGCAGCCCAAGACGTTGCAAGGGATCAAGGAACGGGCGGAAGCACGGAGGGGCATGCTTGGCGACGTTCGATGAGATCGTGGTGGGGCAGGGGACGGCGGCCGAACACGGCGCGCTGGTCGAGCTGGCGCTGCGAGCGGCGCGGGGTGACGCACAGGCGGCGGAGCAGCTCCAACGCCTGACGCTCGAGCGCGGGGTGGATGCTGCGGACGTGCTGCGCTTTCTAGGCAGCCACGAGGCGTTCCAGGCGCTCGTCATCCAGCAGGACGTCGACCGGGAGGCGATTGCGCGGTTGGCGGAGGAGCACCCCGCGCTCGTGCGCGTGGCGCTGCTGCGCGGGCTGTTTCTGGCAGCGGTCGAAGGAAGGGACGAGCGGGGCATCGAACAGATCGCCGCGATGTTCGAACGGGTGTACGACTTCGGGTTGCTGCTGGCCGACGCCATGGACGTGACGCTCCAGGCGTGGATCGACGAGGCGGAGGCACGCCTGGAGAAAGCGTGCCGCATCGTGTTGGGCCTTGCGCCGCACGACCCTTCCATCGAAGAGAACCAAGCCGTCGACGAGGCGGTGCA
>JAFGOJ010000485.1 GCA_016926575.1 Anaerolineae bacterium
AATGCAGGTTGATCAGTAACTGCTCAGCTACGCTTCGCAATTGCCTCACTCCGCTGCGAAAGGGGGAGTGGGGGTTTTGCGGGCGGCGAAGCCGCCCGCAAAACCCCCACCTTCTTCCTTCAACGTGCCAAGCAGGTAACTGCCAGGCGCACAGCCTGAGCAGTTACAAGGAGAGAAAATGGACCAGACACTTTATGATCTGATCGTCATCGGCGGCGGGGTGACCGGCACGGGCGTGGCCCACGACGCCGCCCTGCGCAACCTGAAGGTGCTGCTCCTGGAGCGCAACGACTTCGCCAGCGGCACCAGCGGCGCGTGCTCCGGCATGCTCCACGGTGGCCTGCGCTACCTGATCAGCGACCCCGAGGTGACCCGCGAGTCGTGCATCGAGAGTGGCATCATCCAACGCGCCGCGCCGCACCTCATCTTCCGCATCCCCTACCTGTGGGTCATCCCCGCCGGCAAGCGCGTGGGCATCTACGCCTCGGTGCTGGCCCCCTACGACGAGCTGGCCCCGCTCAAGAACTCCTCGCCCCACGTCGAGCTGACGCGCGAGGAAGCGCTCCACCTCGAACCGGGACTGACGCCCGACATCGCCGGGGCGCTGACGTGGGACGAACCGGGGGTCAACCCGTTCGTGTTGAACGCGCTGATCGCCATCGCCGCGCAGCAGGCCGGCGCGACGGTGCGCAACCACGCCCAGGTCACCGCCATCCTGCACGCAGACGGCCGCGTCACCGGCGTGCGCTGGCGCGACACGATCACCGGCGCCGCCGATTCCGCCCGCGCGCGCGTGGTGGTCAACGCCGCCGGACCATGGACGCCCGCCGTGGCCCAACTGGCAGGCGTCGACTTCCGGCTCAAGCCCACGCGCGGCACGCACCTGGTCTTCGACCGGCGCATCACCAACGTCGCCGTGCGCGCCCACAACGGCGTCTACACCCTGCCGCACGAGAGCACCACCCTGCTGGGCCTGACGGACATCTTCCACCCAGGCGACCCCGACGACGTCCGCCCCACGGCCGAGGAGATCGAGTACCTCCTCTCCGGCATCGAAGAGGCCCTGCCCGCCATCCGCCAGGCGCGCATCCTGCGCGCCTTCGCCGGCGTGCGCCCTCTGGTCGACCAGTCCGGCGACGTCGAAGAGAACCTCAGCCGCCGCCACCAGGTCTACGAGCACGATCTTTCCGGCTTCATCACCGTGGCCGGGGGCAAGATGGTCACCTATCGGCTGATGGCCGAGGACACCGTCGACGCCGTCTTCGCCGCCCTGGGCGTCGATCCGCCCCCGCCCTGCCCGACACGGACTCTGCGCCTCCCGGGCGGGGGAGAGACGCCGCCCGCGCGCGAGTTGGCGGCGGAGTTCGGCATGCCGCTGCACACCGTCGAGCGCATCGTCTCGCGCTACGGCAGCCTCGCGCCGGAGATTCTGGCCCCCACGCGCGCTACGCCGCGCCTGAAGAATCACGTCTGCACCTGCGAGCCGGTCACCGAGGCGGAGATCCGCTGGGCGGTGCGCCACGCACAGGTGCGCACCCTCGACGACCTGCGGCGGCGCACGCGTATGGGCGTCGGGCCGTGCCAGGGGATGGGCTGCACGCGCCTGGCAGCGTCGATCGTGGCCGACGAACTGGGGCAGGACGCGGCCACGGCCCGCCACCTGGTCGACACGTTCTTGCAGGAACGATGGAAGGGACGCCAGCCGGTGCTCACCGGCCCACAGGTGCGCCAGGAGGAGCTGACGCGGGCGATCTATCTGGGCGTGGGCGATTTCGGGCGGCGGGCCGACCCGCCCGCCACCCCGGTCGACGTGCTGGTGATCGGCGGAGGGCTGGCGGGGACGATGGCGGCACTGGCTGCGGCAGACGCCGGGCAGAGCGTGGCGCTGGTGCGCAAGGGATATGGCGCGACGGCGCTCTCCAGCGGCGGAATCGACATCGGCACGGCGGCCGGAGAGCTGCCGGACGTGGCCGAGGCGCTGGCGGCTCTGCGCGCGGCGCTCGCGGGCGCGGGCTACCCCCTGAGCGGGGATTCCGCCGCCCCGGTGCGCCTGCCGACGGCGCAGGGCACGCTCAAGACGACGCACCTCTACCCAGAGACGCTGGCGGGCGGCGTGGTGGACCGGTGGGGCGCGGCGGAGCGGCTGCTGGTGGTGGGCGTGCCGCCGCTGGCCGCGTTCGACGCGCGGCTGGTCGCCGCGGAGCTGGCGCAGGCGCTGCCCGGTCTGGAAGCCGTCGCGGCGGACGTACCGCTGGTGGGGATTCCGCGCCTGGACACACTGCCACGCGATCACAACGCCACCCCCTTCGAGCTGGCGCGCCTGCTGGACGACGAAGACGTGGCCCGCGCCTGGGGCGCAGCGGTCCGCGCCGCCGCGGAGAAGGCGCGCGCGACGCGCGTGCTGCTGCCCCCCATCTGCGGGCTGGAGCGGTGGCCGGCGGCCCACGCAGCGCTCGAAGGCGCGATGGGGCGGCCTTGCTTCGAGCCGCTGAGCACGCCCCCGTCGACGTGGGGGCAGCGGCTGCAGGCCGCGTGCGAGACGGCCCTGCGCCAGCACGGCGTGCGCGTGGTGCACGCTGCGGTCGACGGGTTCACGCGCGCCGGAAATGCGCTCGACACCGTACGCGCGACGCAGAAAGAGACCCTGTTCCTCTGGAAGCCGGGGCGCGTGGTGCTGGCGACGGGCCGGTTCATCGGCGGGGGGCTGGCGTGCGACCCCCGCCCGCGCGAGACTGTCTTCGCGCTGCCCGTGTTCCTCGACGGGGTGGCGGTCGACGGCACGACGTACAGCGTTATGCTCGACCCTCAGTTCGCACACGAGCAGGCGCTCTTCCGCGCCGGCGTGGAGGTCGACGCAACGTCTCGTCCGCTGAGCGCTCTGGGCCGACCCATGTTCGTCAACCTCTACGCCGCGGGCACGGTGCAGGCGGGTTGGGACTACGCCACGGGCCAAGGGGGATTGGGCGCGGCTGCGATAAGTGGATACTGGGCAGCCGAAATGACAAATAAGGTAACTTCTCAATAAAGCGGGGAGAAGATACCAAATAAGGAAATGAAGAAATGACAAAGAGAAAGGGAAGGCTGGTGCGGTTTTGGCGCTGGGTCAAACGGGGGCGGGCAGGACGGTACGTTCGGCTGGCGCGGATGCTCAGCGCGCGCGGGATGGCGAACCTGGACCTCAACGAGCGCGTGCAGCACCGCAGGCTGGCGGTTTTCGAGGCGCACTACTCGCTCGACCGCATCTTTCCCTACTCGTGGGACGAGTTCCGCCGCCTGCCGGAGATGGCGGGCTGCATCAACTGCGGGCTGTGTTTGAGCCGCTGCCCGGCCATCCAGGGGTTGACGTTGGACCGGGATGCGGCGCGGTACGCCGGGCCACGCGAGGTGGGCATCTCCCTTTCGCGTTCGACGCCACAGTTCTGGGCCACGTCCGACACGGTCTACTACTGCACCCTGTGCGGGGCGTGCGAGGCCGTCTGCCCGGTGGGCATTCCCATCCCCGAGGTCGTGGAGATGGTGCGGCGGAAACTGTACTACCAGGAGAGCGTGGTTCCGGCGGGCGGCATCTGCCCGCCCTGCCTACCCGCGGCCCACAGTGCGCTCCAAATCAACCTGGAAAGCCCGGCCGGAAACATCTTCGGGCAGCCGATGGCGGGCTGGGAGGCGTGGGAGAAGCCCGAAGCGGCGTTCGTCTTCTTTGTCGGGTGCGCGTTCAGCTATTGGGAGCGGGAGAGCATCGAGCAGACGCTGCGGCTGCTGGCATGGCTGGGGGTCGACGTCACGACGGTCGACGAGCGGTGCTGTGGCGGGCCGAGCCGCGTGGTCGGCGCGCCGCTGGTGGAGGCGGTCGCTGCGCACAACGTCGCGGCGATCCTGGCGAAGGGGACAAATCGCGTCATCACCGCCTGCCCGCGCTGCGCGCTGACGCTGGCCCGCGAACCGGCCTACGCCGGGCTGCGCGTGCAACACACGTCGACGTTCCTGGCCGAGCACGTGGAGGCGCTGGGCACGCTCACGCCGGAGGGCCCCGCGCCGTGCGTCACCTACCACGATCCGTGCGAGGTCGGCCGCTGCAGCGGGGAATACGACAGCCCGCGGGCGGTCATCCACGCCGCCGGGCTGGAGCTGCGCGAGATGGCCCACAGCCGCGAGCTCTCCAACTGCTGCGGGGCGGGCGGCGGCGTGCGCGGGGCGTACGCGCGCACGTCGGTGGGCATTGCCCGCCAGCGGGTGGAAGAGGCGCTCGAAACAGGAGCCGAGGTGCTGCTGACGGAGTGCCCGTCGTGCCTGCATAACCTTCGGAACGGGGTGCGGAGCAGGGACGGGATCGCGGTGGCGAATGTGTCGGAGTATTTGGGGAGGCGAGTTGCGAGTTAGGAATTGCGAATTGCGAGTTGCGAATTGCGAGTTGCGAATTAGGAAGAGCCGTCGTTATCCGCAATTCCTAATTCATCATTTATAGGGAGAATGTGCATGAAGACAATGCAAGGACACAGAGAGACGCGGTTCGAGCCGCCGTGGACGGAAGAAGCGCCGCCGGCGGGGTCGTTCCGGGCGCTGGCGAAGTGGGGCAGTCCGACCGAGTTCAAGCATCCCAACTGGCGGCTGTACGAGTTGATGAAGGACGTGTTCGAGCTAACGGACACGGACTTCCAGGAGCGGCGCAACACGGGCGAGATGCCGGTGCGGGTCGAGCAGGCGTGCGGGCTGGCGGCGGAGACGCTGGCGGGGCTGGCGGCGATCGTGGGGGAGGAGAACGTGCGCACCGACGATCTCTCGCGAGCGGGCGTCTGCTACGGCAAGTCGATGCTGGACGCGCTGCGGCTGCGGGCCGGGGTGGTCGAGAACCCACCCGACGCGGTGGTCCACCCGCGCCACGCCGACGACGTGCGCGCACTGATCGCCTTCTGCACCGCACGCGGCATCCCGATCACGCCGTTCGGCGCGGGGTCCGGGGTGACGCGCGGGTCGGAGTGCGTGCGGGGCGGCATCTCGCTGCACATGGGCACGCACATGAAGCGCATCCTGCGCCTGGACCCGGTCACCCAGAGCGTGACGGTCGAGCCGGGCATCATGGGGCCGGCGCTGGAAGAGGCGCTGAACGCGGCCCCGGAGCGGTTCGGCGCGCCGCACCGGTACACCTGCGGCCACTTTCCCCAGTCGTTCGAGTATTCGAGCGTGGGTGGGTGGGTGGTCACGCGTGGGGCGGGGCAAAACTCGACCTATTACGGCAAGGCCGAGCACCTGGTGCTGTCACAAAAGTACGTCACGCCGGTAGGCGACATCGTCACGATGGATGTGCCGGCGCAAGCGACCGGGCCGGACATCGACCAGATCATGATCGGGTCGGAGGGCACGTTCGGCGTGCTGGTCGAGGTGACGCTGAAGCTGCACCGCTACATGCCCGAGGCGCGGCAGCGCTTCAGTTTCGTCTTCCGCGACTGGGAATCGGGCTGCGCGGCGTGCCGGGAGATCATGCAGGGCGAGTTCGGCTTCCCGTCGGTGTTCCGGCTGTCGGATCCGGAGGAGACGGACGTGGCGTTCAAGCTGTACGGCGTAGAGGGGACGCCGCTCGATCCGCTGTTGAAGGCGCTGGGCTACCAGCCGATGGAGCGCTGCCTGCTCTTAGGCCACACGGATGGCGACGCGGCGTACGGGCGGCTGGTCAAGCGCAAGATCGGCCGCATCTGCCGCCAGCACGGCGCGCTGCCGACGACGGGGTACGTCACGCGGCGGTGGGAGCACGGCCGCTTCCGCGACCCCTACATGCGGGAGGACCTGGGCGACTTCGGCCTGTTGCTCGACACGCTGGAGTGCAGCGTCAACTGGTCGAACCTGCAGCACGCCTGGTCGAGCGTGCGCGCCTACTGCCACTCGCGGCCGCACGTGGTGTGTATGGTTCACGCTTCGCACTTCTACCCGCAGGGCGCGAATCTGTACTTCATCTTCATCACGCCGATGGAGGAGATCGATGAGTACGTGGCGTACCACGCGGGGATATTGGACGCGATCCGCGACGCGGGCGCGACGATGAGCCACCACCACGGCATCGGTCGGCTGATGGCCCCATGGCTGGAAGGGCAGTTGGGGGAGAACGAGGTGGCGGTGTTCCGGGCGCTGAAACGGCATTTCGATCCGGCGGGGATGATGAATCCGGGGGCACTGG
>JAFGOJ010000085.1 GCA_016926575.1 Anaerolineae bacterium
AGGCGCAGCATGCTGCACCCCGCCGGGGAAACGGGTAAACCTGCGGTTTACCTTCCGGTTCCCCCGCACCGCTTCCGCAAATGGGCCTGGGTCAACGCCTCGGACGGCCTTCACCCTCCCACAGGTTTGGAACCTGCGGGAGGGTGGGCATTTTCTGCCATCTTGTTCCGCCCGGTCTCCTGACCGGGCGGAACGGCAGGGAGGGCCACCGTCCTTGCCAAAACCGCGTCTCTGCGCTATCCTTACTCCCGGAGGAAACCTTATGACGAACATTCCCGTTCTCTCGGTCGTCGGCACGTCAGGCTGCGGCAAGACCACGCTGCTCGAAAAGCTCATCCCCGAGCTGAAACGACGCGGCTACGCGGTGGCCCTCGTCAAACACCACCCTAAACCCGGGCTGGAAACCGACACCCCCGGCAAAGACACCTGGCGGCTGGCCCGCGCCGGGGCCGACCACGTGGCCCTCGTCACGCCCGACCAGGTCATCCACCGCCGTCGATGGGCGCAGCCCCCCACCCTCGACCAGGTCCTGGCCGACATCCACCACGTCGACCTGATCCTGACCGAGGGCTACAAGCAGGAGCACCGCCCCAAGATCGAGGTCAACCGCCGCGCGCACCAGTCGCACCTGATCAGCCCGCGCGAAGAACTGGTAGCCATCGCCTCCGACCAGCCCTTCGACCTGGACGTGCCCCAGTTCGACCTGGAGGACGTCGCCGGGCTGGCCGACTGGATCGAACGCCAGTTCCTGGCCTAGCTGCTTGGACAAAAAAAAGGCCTCGCGGGTCCTCCCGGACCCGCGAGGCCTGCGTCCATCAAGCATCGATCAAGCCAGGTACGGCTTCACAATCGGGCCCAGCTTCTCCTTCAACGCGTCCGGTACCAGGTCCGGCTGGGTGATCAGCGCCGTCGAGAGCGCGCTGCCGCACTCGCAATCGCGCGCGCGCGCCTCGACTTGCGGCACCAGCGCCCGCAACGCCGCCTCCGCCAGGTCCGTGTTGGCCGCCAGCGTCGCCAGCAGCATCTCCACGTTGACCGAGGCCTCGGTCTCGTGCCACACGTCGTAGTCCGTCACGTGGGCCATCACCGCATAGCACATCCCCGCCTCGCGCGCCAGAAACGCCTCCGGGCTGGTGGTCATGCCGATGATGTCCATACCCCAGGCGCGGAAGACGTGGCTCTCGCCCTTGGTGGAGAAGCGCGGCCCTTCGATGGTGATGAAGCGCCCACCGCGATGCAGCGTGCCGCCCGTCGCCTGCACCACGTCGGCCACCAGGGTCGACAGGCGCGGACAGAACGGGTCTGCCGAGCTGATGTGCGCCACCAACCCGCCGCCGAAGAACGTGTTCTCGCGCTTCTTGGTAAAGTCGAAGAGCTGGTCGGGCACGACGACGTGGCCCGGCGCGATGTGCTCGCGCAGCGAACCGCACGCCGAGATGCCGATCACGTTCTCGACGCCCAACGTTTTGAGGGCGAAGAGATTCGCCCGGTAATTGACTTCCGTGGGCATCAGGCGATGGCCGCGCCCGTGACGCGCCACAAACGCCACGCGCACCCCCTCCAGCGTGCCCACCACCAACTCGTCGGAGGGATCGCCGAAGGGCGTGGCAACGTACCGCTCCTCGACGTCTTGCAGCCCCTTCATCCTATACAGTCCCGAACCGCCGATGATGCCAATGTGAATAGGTGTCATCGATAACCTCCTACTTTTCCACCTCTAACCGCAACGCGAAGCGCCCCACCCCAATCACGTCTCCCGCGCCCACCACGGTGGGCTGCGTCACGCGCTCGTCGTTGAGCAACGTGCCATTCTTGCTGCCCTGATCCTCCAGCCACCAGCGCCCCTCGCGCCACGCCAACAGCGCGTGGTGCGCCGATACGAACGTATCCTTCAGCACGATCGTGTTCGCGGGCGTGCGCCCCAGCGAAGTGACCTCTTGAAGGACGTACGCCGTCTCCAGCGCCGGGCCGCCCTCCACCGTTTCCACCACCACCAGCCGCGTCTCAGGAACCTGAACCGGCCGCCCACCGGCGGCCTGGCGCAGGTCGCGCAGCAGGACGAGCAGCACGCCCCCCAGAAAGGCGTACAACAGCGCCGCCAGCACCACGCGCAGAACCGCCAACCCAACGTCCAACGCCTACCCCCTGACGTCCACAGACGCGTTGCCTAGCCGCAGCGTGGGCGTGTCTTCGGAGGCCGGAGCGGGCGCGCCCGGCGCGTCTTCCCCATAGATGACCTCAGCGCCGGCGAAGGAGATGACGTCCCCCGGATGCAAAACGCACTCCTCGACAGGGTACCCGTTGATCGTGGTGCCGCCGGAGCTACCCACGTCGTACAAGATGTAGCGCCCGTACCGACGGCGAAGTTGCGCGTGGTGGCGCGAGACGCGTCCATCCTCGATGATCACGTCGTTGTCCAGCGCCCGCCCGAGGCTGATGACCGGTTCGCTCAGCGCGACATGGCGCTCGCCGGAGACGATCAGAAAAGGCCGGCCCGCAGGGGGCTGGTCGGCGACTTGTTGGATCTCTGCGCGCTCCTCTCCGCTCATCTCCCGCGTCGCTTCTTGGGTGGGCGGCTGGGAGGGCCGCCACGCCACGTTGACGCGCGCAGAGTGTGGCGGCACGTCGGCCATCGGTTCGACGTACACGACGGGAGGCTGCGCCAACTTCAATCCGGCCTGCCGCGCCAGGTTGCCCACGTGCCCGACCAAGTCCTCGGCCAGCGAGGGGCGGTTGCGGATCAGCAGGGCGAAGTCTTGCGGGTGCAGGTAGATCCAGTAGTGCGTCGGCGCCAGGTGCGCGCCATCCGGCGCGTAGACACGGTGGTCCTCCACCGCGCGCGCCAGGTGGGTGGCAACTTCCAAAGGATGCAGGTAACCGGCGAAGAGGCGCGCGAAGGTGCCCTCCACCAGCCATTCAGCCAGAGCTTCAAACCGTTCTATTCGATTCATAACGGGGATTGATTATACCGCAGCCGGTGCGTTTCGGTCAAGCGTGCTACCCGGCGGCAGTCTCCTCCCCCATACGCTGCGCGCACTCGCCCAGGTCGCGCAGCCGTTCCGCCTCTGCCGAGAGGCCCCGCGCGCGGCGCATGTACTCGAACGCGTGCGTGTACAACTCGGCGGCCTTAGCCCACTCATGCGTGAACTCGGCGATACGCGCGGCCTGCTCCAGCGCCAGGGCAGCGAGCTCCCACTTGCCCTCGTCGGCATACTGCGCGGCGGCGCGCTCCAGATCGGCGGGACGCTGCTTGGGCAGCCGCACCTCCGGTTCAGCCAGGACGCGCTCGATCGTCGGCAGAAGCAGGTCGTACCAGTTCGACTTGGGCAGGTACTCATATAAATCGAGCAGCGCCGCCCGCGCCTCTGCCTCCAACGACGCGTAGCCCGTGAAGATCACCACCCGCAGATCAGGCTGGAACTGGCGCAGCATCGCCGCGACCTGGAACCCATCCATCTCCGGCATCTTCATATCCAGCAAGGCCACGTCGAACGCACCCTTCTGCGCCTGCTCCAGCGCCTCGCGCGCCGTCAGCGCTGTGGTGACCGTGTACCCGGCCTGGGAAAGGTATCCCTCCAGGCTCTCCAACACCAGTCCTTCATCATCCATAATCAGTATCTTTGATGACATTAACTCACCTCTCAGAAATAGGTATCTGCTCACTCGCCTTCGGACGCGAGGGGCAGCCGCACGGTGATCGTGGTCCCGACCTCCGGCGTGCTCGCCACGTCGATGTGGCCGCCGTGGTTTTCGATGTTGCGGCGCACCACGTACAACCCCAACCCGCTCCCCTTCTGGCCGTTGCGCCAACTGGAGAAGCCGATACGGAAGATTTTCTCCCGCATCTCGGAGGGGATACCCACACCGGTATCCACCAGATCGACCGCCACCCAGCCATCTCCATCCAGGCGCGTACGCAGGGTCAACGTGCCGCCATCGGGCATCGCGCGCCCGGCGTTGGTCAGCAGATTATGAAACGCGCGTTCCAACTGGGCGCGGTTGCCGTAGATAGACGGGACCTCTTCGCCCCATTCCTTCACGATCGCCACGTTGGGATGGCCGTAGCTGAACTCGCTCGCCAGGCGTTCCATCAACCGGCGCAGGTCCAGCGTCTCGCGACGCCAGGTTTCGCTGCTGTCGAGCGCGACGGCGACGTGGCCCAGGTCATCGGCGAGGCGCTTGATGCGCGCCAGAATCTGCTCGATCACCTCGATCGAGCGCACCCCTTCGGCGTCGTCGGCCACCAACTGAGACAGCAACTTGACGCGCTGGGTGAGCACGAAGTAGGTCGTGCCGCCGATGTCGTGGCCTACCTCGCGGGCCAGCAGGCGCAGCTCGTCCTCCGCCTGCTGCTTGCGGCGGCGCAACTCCTGCCACTCGAACCCACGCTCGATGCGCACGATCCACTGATCCAGCGGTTCGGACTTGTTGACGAAGTCCTTCGCCCCACCGCGCATAGCCGCCACGACGTTCTCGTACACCCCGTAGGCGCTGAGCATGATCACGTAGGTTTGCCCGATCAGGTGGCGCTCCTGCAAGTGGCTCAGCACCTCCATGCCGTCCATGCCCGGCATATTGATGTCCAACAGCATCACGTCGACGGGGGATTGCTCCAGCCGTGCCAGGGCCTCCGCCCCGCCGATCACCGACTCGACCTCCCACCCCCGCGCCGCGAACTTCGGGTTCATGAGGAACGCGACCGTCTCCTCGCGAAAAAAGGGCTCGTCGTCCACTACCAAAATCGTCTTTCGCTCTATCGACACGTCCACCACCCTCAGATCATCACCGGCATATCCAGCGTGAACGTCATCACGCCGCGCTCGCCTCGCCATCCCAGGCTGCCGCCGTACTGTTGCTCCACCGTCTCCTGTGCCAGGGCCCACTCGAAATGGAGCGGCGACAGTTCTTCAGGCGCACCGGAATTGGGTTGCAGGATCGAAACGACCTTCTCCTCCAGCACGGCCTGCGGCACGCGCACGGTCGTGCGGATGCGATGGCCCTCGTCCACGGCCGCCGTCCATATTTCGACCAGGCCGCCCGCATCCCCCACGGCCTCCATGGCCAGGTGCAACACAGACAGCAGCACCCCGAACAGCTCGTTCGACTCGATGAACAGGCGCGGCAGTTCGCCGTAAACCACCTGCACATCGATGCCACGCCGCTGCCGCTCGGCGGCCAACCAGATCAGCGCCTCGCGCACCACGTCGTTCCATTCCGCGCTCTTCCGGTTGAAACCGATGTGCTGAGAAAACTTCAGCAGGTCCAACAACTTGGAATTGACGTCGTCCAGGCTGACCTCGATCACGTCCAGACGCCGGGCCAGCGCCGCGCGCTGCGCAGCGGAGAAACCCGCCCCGTCCCCCTCCGATTCGAGGACGTCCGCCAGGTCCCGCCGCAGGTTGGCCGCCGCCAGGCGGGCCACGGCCAGCGGATTTGCGGCCTCGTGGCGGATGCGCTGTGCCAGCGTGCCAAACGAGGCCACGCGCTGCATCCGCATCGCAGTGACGCCGACCTCGTTCAAGGCCTTCAAGTAGCGCGAGCCTTCCAGCACCCCGCCGACCGCCGCGGCGAGCAGACGCAGGTAGCCCTCGTCGTCGTCGGTGAACCAGTCGCGGTGGCCGGGCGCGCTGGGAACCTTGTTGACCAGTTCCAACGTCCCCAAGATCTCGCTGCCCAACTGGAGCGGCACCCCCAGGAAGCAGCGGTACACCCCCGAAGGGAGAAACGCCCCCACGCGCTTGACGTGGGGATCGCCCCACATCTCCAGTTCGGCGGCCTCGCGAATCTGGACCGCCGTCCCCTGCAAGACGATACGCCCGCTCAGCCCTTCGCCGACCGAGTAGGCCAACAGGTCGATCAGGTCCTTGGGCAAGCCGCTGGCGGCCCGCAGCACCAACCGGTGGGGGTCGTCTTCGGCGCGCAGGTAGATCTGGCAGCTCTCGGCGCGGAAGCCCCCGCGCACCCCGTCCACCAGCGCCTGGAGCATCTCGGCCATCGGGCGGCGCGGGTCGAGCGCGCTGCTGATGTTCAGCAGCAGCATGAAGTAGCGCGCGCGGCGCTTCTCCCGCTCGTAGCGCAGCGAATTCTCGATGGCCACGCTGACCATTGCGGCGACGTGGCTCAGCAGCGATTCGCCGCGCTCGTCAAAGCGCTGGCCTTCCTCGCGGCCAGACACGCGCAGCACGCCGAGCACGGCAGACCCGTCCCGCGACAGAATCGGCACACCCACGTAAGCCAGCCCCGGCTTGGCGCTGATCTCGGAGTATTTCTTGCTCCACACCAAATCGTCGGCGATGCTGCGCAGTTCGTCCCGGTCTTTGACGTTGGCGATGCGCAAGGCGCGGCCGTGCTTGGCGATCCAGCCGGTCAGCCCTTCGCCGGAGCTGTACTCCACCCGTTCAGAAGGCATCTGGTCGTCGTCCAGGATGCCGGTCGTAGCACGCAGGACGTAGCGTCCGGTGATGCCATCGCGCAGGAAGATGGAGGCCCCGCCGCCATCGAGGCGGTCGCGGGCATACTCCACCACCAGCACCATCAGCCGGTCGTGGTCCAACTCGCTGTAGATTTCGAGCAACGCCTCGTCGAATCCAGAAATATCTTTCATAGGGCAAGACTCTTCGACCTCCGAAGCCGGGTGGACCTCGGAGGTCTTATATTTTACCACCGACTGCGCCGAATGACTACTCCCACAAACGCCAGACGCCATCGAGGTGATAGAAGAGCGGCAGGAGGGCGATGGCCAGGATATTTTGCAGCTTGATCAAGATGTGCAGCGACGGGCCGGCCGTGTCCTTGAGCGGGTCGCCCAGCGTATCGCCGATGACGCTGGCCCGGTGCGGCTCAGAGCCCTTGCCGCCGAAGTGGCCTTCCTCGATATATTTCTTGGCATTGTCCCAAGCGCCGCCGGCGTTGAACATGAAAATCGCCAGCGTCGCGCCGATGATCTTCACGCCGATCAGATAGAACGCCAGCGCCCACGGTCCCATCAAAAAGCCCACGGTGACAGGGAAAGCCACGCCGACCAGCGTCGGCCCGATCATCTCGATCAGCGCCTGCCGCGTGCCGATATCGACGCAGCGCGAGTAGTCGGGCTGGCCTGCGCCGGTCATGATGCCGGGGATTTCGCGGAACTGCCGCCGTACCTCGTCCACCATCTTGAACGCCGTGCGCCCTACGGCTTTCATCGCCTGTGAGGTGAACAGGAAGGGGATGGTCGAGCCGATCATCAGCGCGGCCAGGTTGAGCGGATGTGCCAGGCTGAGGCCGCGGATGACGCTCAGCGCGATGGCGTCGGGGTCTGCCCCGCCAAACGTGACGAAGCTTTCCAGCCCGGCATTGCTGATGTGGATCACTTCGGCGGCGCTGATCAAGTAAGCGAACAAAATGACCACGCTGGTCATCAGGGCGCAGGTCATGCCGTAGCCCTTGGTGATGGCCTTGGCGATATTGCCGGCCGCGTCGAGCATGTCGCCCGCGCGCCGCACCTGGGGACCCAGCCCCGACATCTCGGCGATGCCGCTGGCGTTGTCGGCGATGGGGCCGAAGGCATCCGCAGCCATGATGATCCCTTCCATCTCGGTGATGCCGAGAGTAGCGGCTGTGACGCCCAGGATGCCGGGCAGCCCACCCCCCATGATATAGAAGGCAATCACGTTCACCACCGCCACCACGATCTTGAGCACCACGGCGCTCTCCATGCCCCAGGCAAAACCGTAGATCAGGTTGATCGCCACACCACTCACACCGCCTTCGGCGATTTCCTTGACCGGACGCATCTTGATGCCGGTGTAGAACTGAACCAACAGCGACACCACCACCGCCGTCAACACCCCCAGGACGAGGCAGTAGAACAATCGAATGTCGCCCATCACGTACTTGCCCAGGAAGAAGAAGGACACAATGGAGAAGAGGGCAGTGACAATGAAGCCGATGTTCATCGAGGCGATGGGGTCGCGCTTCTCCGTACCTCGCACCGCCATAATCCCCAACACTGCGCCCACCGCGCCAATGGCCCGACTGAGCAAGGGGAAGAGCACAGCCATCCAACCGTAGACGGGGATGAACGAGATGCCCACAATCATCGTTGCGACGAGGTTGTCGGCGGAGGATTCGAAGAGGTCGGCGCCACGCCCGGCGACGTCTCCTACGTTGTCGCCCACCTGGTCGGCGATGACCGCCGCGTTGCGCGGGTCATCCTCAGGGATACCCTGTTCGATCTTTCCCACCAGGTCCGCCGCGATATCGGCCCCTTTGGTGAAGATGCCGCCGCCCAACTGAGCAAACAGCGCCGCGAAGCTGGCCCCAAAACCAAAACCGACCAGCGAATGGATCGTCTGAGGATTATTCGAGCCCACCCCAAACAGGACAGACAGCACAGAAATCCCCAGCAAATTCAGGGCCACAATCGTCAGCCCCATGACTCCCCCGCCCCGGAAAGCGACCAACAGCGCCTGGCCGGCCGAGGAGCGCGCGGCCGACGTGGTGCGCACGTTGGCGAGCACCGCCGCGTTCATTCCAATGAAAACCGCCAGCAAGGAGAAGGCAGCCCCCACCACGAAGCCGAGGGCGATCTTCCAGCTTTCTCCCGGCATCGCAATCAGCAACAGCAATGCCAGAACGGCCACAAAAGGCGCGATGGTCAGGAACTCGCGCCGCAAAAACGCATTCGCCCCCACGTGAATGTGTCGGGCGATCTCCCGCATCCGCTCCGTCCCTGTATCCCGCTTGCGCAGCCAGAGGTAGAGCGCCACGATCATTGCCATCAGCAGTACGGTCGAGAAAAGAATGAAACCTTCGGCAAGTCGATCGGGTTCCATTATAGCTGTGATCCTCCTATCCTGTTTTAAGTTTTAAGGTGATCCTCCAACAGCTACCCTGTTCCAACCAACCGGGCCAGAACGTCCTTCGAGGCCGCCTCCACCTCAGAGTGGATCGACTGGCCGTGGCTGTCCATCGTCACGACGACCGGGAAATTCTCCACCCGGATGACCCAGAACGCCTCGGGTACGCCAAAAGCCTCCTTTTTGTAAACCGCCACCACCTCCTTGACCGCGTTGGCAATCAGCGAGGCCGCGCCACCCACAGCGTGAAAATACGCCGCGCCGTGCGTCTGGCACGCCCGCAGGGTGTTTGGCCCCATCCCACCTTTGCCGATCACGCCACGTAGCCCGAAATGCTCGATCACCTCGGCCTCGTAGGGTTCTTCACGAATCGACGTGGTCGGGCCGGCGGCCACGAACGCCCACCGCCCGCCTTCCAACTGGCGCACGACCGGGCCGCAATGGTAGACCATGCTGCCCTTCAAGAGCGCCTTCAACTCCTCGTACAGCGACTGCTCGCTCTCGGGAACGGCGTCGGTGCGGATGAAGGTCTCCACCATATACTTGTGCGCCGCATCCCGCCCGGTGACCATCACACCGGTGAGCATAACCGTATCCCCAACGTGAAGCGCGCGCACGTCCGCCTCAGACAGCGGTATCGTCAGATTGTAGGTCGCCATCAGTCTCCCTCCTGCGAAAAGATCGCCTCGTCCCCACGAATCTCCAGCCGTGCGCGCCGGTGGGCCCAGCACATATAGGCCACGGAGACGAAGTAACACGCGGGCAGGCGATGATACGCGCCGATCTTGACCCCGAAGACGGTTGTCCGGCCGCCGAAGCCCATCGGTCCGATGCCCAGCTCGTTGCACTCGCGCAGCAGGCGCTCCTCCAACGCAGCCAGTTCCGGGTCGGGGTTCGTGTCACCGAGCGGGCGGAAGAGCTGCTCTTTGGCGAACACGTATCCCGTGCCCCGGTCGCCGCCGATAGCGACGCCCAGCACCCCCGGCGCGCACCCCTTCCCCTGCGCCTGGTAGACCGCGTCCAGCACGACCTTGCGCACGCCGTCCAGGTCGCGGCCGGCCTTCAGCGCCGTGTCGGGCAGTTTGTACTGTGTGCTGACGTTCTCGCACCCGCCTCCCTTCAGCAGCAGGTCGATGCGCAGCACGTCACTCTCCCACTCCGTAAAGTGGAATACCGGCATGCCGCCGCCCAGATTGTTGCCGCTGTTCTTGCCCGTCGCCGAATCGACCGCGTTGGGCCGCAGGTACGACCGCGCGGTCGCCTCGGCCACCGCCTCCTCCAACTGCGCTTGCAATGCGCGGACGTGCGCGCCCATCGGATAGTGCACGTAGAAAATCAGCGTGCCCGTATCCTGGCACACCGGCGTGGACTGCGCCCGCGCCAGTGTCACGTTCTCCAGAATCGCCTCGAACGCCCCCGCCGCCGCCGATCCCGGCGACTCGCGGTCGCGCGCGGCCTTCAACGCCGCCTCCACGTCCCCCGACAGATTGGTCGACGCCCGACGGACGAGCTCGACGAATGAATCGCGCAAATTATCCATAGATTCCCCCCTTTCAGGATGCAGGATACCTCTTGTTAGTGCAGTTGATGCAAGCTCTCTCCACCGACCAGCCACTGTGAAAAGCCCTGGTCGCGTATCTCCTGCCATGCGTACGACGGCGTTGCCAGCGGCCCGCCGACGGTGACCGCCATCTCGTTCAACTGCATCCAGGCAGGCACGAATTGGTCGATGGGATAGTAGTACGTCTCGCCGTCGTAGGCGTCGATCAGGTAAACCCCTTCGGCGTCGTAGCCAACCATCACGAAGGAGTGCTCCCACTGCACGATGATCGACACCGTCCCGTCCGCCGAGGTCCACGAGGCAATCTCGGGCCGCAGCATGTCGTAGGTGGCCCAGAGCAGTACCGGATGGCCGCGCGACACCTGGTCCTTGAGTCGCTCCACCCCAAACCAGCGGTAGGCGTGGGCATCCAGCCCATAGCGGCGCAACGCATTGGCCACAGGTTGGGCGTAGACCCCGTATCCGCCCGGCGGCAGGCTGCCCGGTGGATCGTCCACGTCTCCCACAAAGCCCTCGTGGGGGTTGTCGGAGCGGGGCAGCGTGTCGAAGAACCCCTCCTCCGAGGCCCACACCCCCCAGAACGCCGCCAGATCCACCGCCGAGCGGGATTCGCAACTCAGAGGCCGATTCTGCGGATGGCCGATCACACCCGATACGTAAGACGCCTCCGGCACGTCAGGGTCCGCTCCGACCGCCGCAGGCAACATCAAACACAGCAAGGTTGCGATGACGGCAGCGACAACCTTGCCCTTCACCCCCATCACGCCCCTATTGCCGCCTCCAGGGCGTCGACGATCACCTGTGCCTCCGCCACCGTCGCGGGGGCCGCCTTGTAGACGGAGAGACCCTTCAGGTCCGCCTCGATCACTTCGGGGCTGGACGAAAGGTAGCCGATGACCGGCACCGGGCTATTGTCGACGATGAACGCGCGGTCGAGGTCGGTGCGCACCTTGTTCCCCACCGCGTACAAGTGCCTGAGTTTGAGATCGCCCGCAAGCTGCGTGATGCGTTCGGCCACTTCCAGGCTGCGCCGCCCCGGCTCGACGACGATCAGCATCGCGTCGACCGCCTGGGCCGTGGCCCGGCCCAGATGCTCCACGCCCGCCTCCATGTCCATGATCATCATCTCGTCACGGTAGAGCAGCAGGTGCGTGACCAACGCCTTGAGCATCGCGCTCTCCGGGCACATACACCCCGAACCGCCCAGGTCGATGGAGCCGAGCTTGAGCAAGCGGATGTCGTCGTGCCGCACGCTGAACGTGTCGGGGATGTCGTCGACCCGTGGGGTCAGGCTGAAGAAGCCGCCCGAGGTGCCGGGTTTGGCCCCCGTCCGCTCGTAGATCAGCTCCTCCATCTCAGAGATGGGCTTCAGCTTCTCGATCAGCTCGGCCGGGAATCCCAACGCGCCCGCCAGGCCGCCGGCGGGGTCGGCGTCGATGGCAATCACCGACCGTCCCCGCTCGGTGTAGATATGAGACAACAACGCCGTCAGCGCCGTCTTTCCCACTCCGCCCTTGCCACTAATGGCAATCTTGTTCAATGCGGTCATCAAGCGATCATACCTCCCGCACGTCCTGGACCTGAGCGTCTCCCAGGCCATTGATAAGAGCGACCAGTTCATCCTTGGGGATGTTGGACACCTTGAGCAGAGAAATCCAGGTATCCCGCGTTTCCTCCTCAGGATAATAGCCTACACAGACGGAGAGGTAGCCGCCTTTTTGGGCAATTGCGCTGGTCAAGCGCGCCACCTCACCCATCCGGTCTGGCTGCAGAATCGCCACGCGGATACCGGAACGCCGGGCGCCCAGCAAGTTCAGCATCGCACTGAACAGGTCGTTGTCGGTGATGATGCCCACCAGTTCGCTTGCCCGCATCACCGGCAGGCAACCGATGTGCTTGTCGGCCATGATGCGCGCGGCCTCCTCGATCGGCACGTCCTCGTCGATGGTGATAATGTTGGTAACCATCACGTGGTGGGCCTTGATCTTCTTCAGAATGTAGCTGACCTCGAACTGGCTGAGGTCGCTCTCGTCCGTCCGCAGTGCGCTCAGCAGCGAGCGCTGCGTCACCAGGCCGACCAGATTGCCGCCCGCGTCGACAATCGGCAGGTGGCGGATGTTCTTCTTGTTCATCTTCGCCTGTAGCTCGGTGACAGGCATCTCCGGACGCCCGCAGATTGGGTTGGGCGTCATGACGTCTTTGACTAGCATATTCCCTCCTAAAGAAGATGGGCTACAACAAACCGTGCGCTTGCAGCACGGGACGCGGGTCGATCATCTGCTTGTTCAGCTCGGCCTTCTTCTCGTCCAGGCCGAACGCCAGCACCATCAACTGGGTCAGGTACAGCACAGGCAGCTCGAACCCCAGGTCCATCTGCACCTGTCGGCCCTCGACGTTGACCTGGCACAGCGGGCAGGCCGTCACCATCAGGTCTGCACCGCAGGCGTGCGCGTTCTGCAGGATTTTGGCCGACAGTTCCAGCGCCACGTCGGTCTGGGTGATGCCCAGGCTGCCGCCGCAGCAGTCGGTCTTATACGACCAGTCGATCGGTTCGCCGCCCAGCGCGCGCACGATGTCGTCCATATCCATCGGATACTCAACGTTATCCGCGCCCGTGTACCTGGGCGGGCGAGTCGTCGCGCAGCCGTAGTAAGACGCCACGCGCATGCCCTGCAGCGGTTTCTTCACCAGCGCCGTGATCGCCTCCAGCCCGGCGCGCTGGAGCAGCGCTTCCACAGAATGCAGCGTCTCGACCGTGCCCTGGTATTCGTAGCCGATCTTCTCCGCCACCTTCTCGGCCAGTTCGGGGTCCCGCCTCAGCTCGTACTCGGCGGCCTTGAAGCGCTGGTAGCAGCCCAAACAGGGCGCGACCATCTGGTCCAACCCCATCCGCTCGATGACGGAGAGGTTCTGGACCGCGTAGTAGCCCGCCAGCACCGCATCGGTGGTGTGTGCGGGGGTCGACCCGCAACAGATCCAGCCATGCGGCTCGACCAGCTTCAGGCCCAACGCCTCACACACCGCCTCGAACGAGTGCGCGAACTCGGTGGCGGTGGATTCCAGCGAACATCCCGGGTAATACCCGATCATGTTCTTCTCTACCTGTATCGGCTGCACGTTCTTAGGAGGCCGCACGAACTCCGGGAACAGCCGGATCTTGTGCTTGAGGATCATCGGCACGCCCAAGTCGGGCACGTCCTTGAGCGGGTGAAGGGTCAGCATGTTCATCGCACCCATCAACCCGGCCTCGTACAACCGGCCCATCGCGCCGATGCCGCGCAAGAAGACCTGCGTGAACAGCTCGACGTCGCGAATGGGCGGCTCCAGGCCGCGTTTGCGCGTCTCCATCCGCAGCACGTCCATCACCCCCGCCACGTCGATGCCCTGCGGGCAGCGCGTGGAACACGTCACGCACGCGGCGCAGATCCAGGGCGTGTTGGCCTTGAAGACCTCTTCGTCGTTGAACTGGATCGCCCGCATCACTTGATGCGGCAGGAGGTCCATATGCTCCGCCACCGGACAGCCGCTGGAGCAGCGCACGCACTGGTAACACAGATAAGGGTTCGACCCCGTGTGGTGCTCGACGGCCTCCGCCAGCGTCTCTGTCACAACCTGTTCTATTTTCGCCATCATCATCTCCCGTATCCAACGACTACACTTGCGGTCGAGGCAGCAGCCCGGCACCCTCTACGATCGGCCGGACGGCCTCTTCCCACTCGATGGCCATGATATGTACGCCGGCAACACCCTCGATCTCTCTCAGCTCCTGAATCTGTTCGATGCACATCTTGATGCCTTCGTTTTGCTGCGCATCCCGCCGGCCCGCCTTGTCCTCTTTGGGGATATTGGCGATGGACGCCTGCATCCGCTCGACGTACACGTCCTGGACGATCATGCCGGGAACTTTGTCGCGCATGTAGCGCGCCGCGCCAACCGACTTGATCGGGCCGATGCCGGCCAGGATGTAGACCTTCTCGTGCAGGCCCATGTCCACCACCCGCTTCATGAACTCGCGGAAGCGTGGCATGTCGTAGATCAACTGGGTTTGGACGAAATCGACGCCCGCGGCCACCTTCTTGGCCAGGCGGTAGGGCCGGTAATCAAAGGGGTCGGCAAAGGGATTGATCGCCGCCCCGATCAGGAAGCGCGGCACCTCGCCCTTGATCGCATCTCCGCACTCGAAAATCCCCTCGTCCCGCATATTCTTGACCATGCGGATCAGTTGGATCGAGTCCAGGTCATGCACGTTCTTGGCCGTGGGGTGGTTGCCGAAACACTGATGGTCGCCGGTCAGGCAGAGCAAGTTGCGCGCGCCCACGGCGTAGGCCCCCAGCAGATCGGACTGGATCGCCAGGCGGTTGCGGTCCCGGCACGTCATCTGTACCGTCGGTTCGACGCCCGCAGCCATCGTCAGCACGGCCGAACCGATGCTGGACATACGCACGATGGCGGTCTGGTTGTCGGTGATGTTCACCGCCTCCACCACACCCTTCAGGAAGCCCGCCTTGTGCGCGATCTCCTTGGGATCCGCGCCCTGGGGCGGCCCTAGCTCCCCCGTAACTGTAAAGTTACCGGACCTCAGCATCTTCTCCAGATTGCTGCCCGACTTGAACCCGTTCGTTTGTTCTTCTGCCATTTTCTACCTCACTCTCTCTCAGTCAGTCGCAAATCCTCGCGCACGATCTTGCGCGGGCCGCCATCTCGGCTCTGACCCCAGTTCTTGGGGGGTTGGACCTCCAACAGCCGCTCCATCTGGCCGAACATGTTCGCCCGATCCCAGATCAACTGCCAGGCGCAGGGAATACTCGGATCGACCTCGCACACGCCGTTCTGGGAGCCGCCGCACGGCCCGTTCATCAGTTGCTTCGAGCAACGGGCGATGGGGCAGATGCCGAACGTGATGCCCAGCACGCAGTCGCCGCAGGCCTGGCAGCGCTCCTCCCACACGCCCTGCTCCACCGGCAGGCTCAGGGACGTGGTGTTGATCCCCGGCAGGGTGATGATGTTCGGGAAGCGCTCGTTCATCGCCTGCACGCCGATGCCGCACGCCAGGCTGAGCACGACGTCGTATTCGGCGAGCCGCTCCTTCAGCGGATCGATGTACTCCCACTCGCACTGACGCTGCACGGTCACCTCGTCCACCGCGATGGGATGCCCGTCCAGCTCGCTCTTCATCCGCAGCGCCGAGGACAGGATACCGACCTCTTTCTCGCCGCCGGCGAAGCACACGGTCACGCAGGTGCCACACCCCGCGACCAGCACCTTCTTGGCGTCACCCAACAGACCCAGAATTTCCTCAAGTGACTTTTGTTCACCTACAATCATTGCATCCTCCGTTTTGCTATTCTAACTTCCCACACAAGGGATTGGGACCTAACTCGCGTATCTTCTCCGTCATATCCTTTACGGCCTCGGCAAACTGCACCGCCATCGCCGAAGACATATTGACCATCCGTATCCGCTCGCCGCCCAGCCCGATCTGGTCGAGCAGGCCCGCGACGTACGTCACTCTCCGTTTGGCGTTTAGATTACCTTCCAGGTAATGACACTCTCCTTCCAGTCAGCCGGCCACCATCACGCCGTCCACACCCTCCTCGAACGCGTGCAGCAGCTCCACTGCCTCCACGCGGCCAGTACACGGCACCTCGACAATGCGGATGCTGGTCGGATAGCGAATCCGCATCGCGCCGGCCAGGTCGGCGGCAGCGTAGGCGCAATGACGGCAGCACAAGGCCAGAATCTTCGGCTCGAACGTCGAACTATCCATGCTCCCCTCCTAACCCTGTCCAACTTCGCAAAGCGGTTCCATCAGCGCGGCGACCTTGGCCTCCATCTGCGCGTCTTTGTAGTGCAGCAGCTCGATCGCCTTGGCCGGGCACTCGCCCACGCAGATGCCGCAGCCGTGACACTGCGCCGGTTCCACGTAGGCCGCTCCTGCGATGCCCCCCACCCCTTCGAAATCGGCCCGGATGTGCGCCGCGCCGTAAGGGCAAATCCGCACGCACGTCAGGCAGGCCACACACTTCTGCTGGTCGACCTGCGCAACGATCCCACCCACCTCCAGCCAGTCCTGGCTGAGGATCGTCGCCGCGCGCGCCGCCGCCGCCTGCGCCTGGACGATCGCCTCGCCCAAGAACTTCGGGTAGTGCGCCATCCCGGCCAGGAACAGCCCGTCGGACGAGAAATCCACCGGGCGCAGCTTGACGTGCGCCTCCAGGAAGAACCCGTCCAGGTCCACCGGCACCTTCAACCGCGCCGAGAGATCGCGCGCGCCCTCCGGCGGCACCACCGGCATGCTCAACACGAGCTGGTCCGGTTCGAGCACTATCTCCCGCCCCAACGTCGGCTCCCACACCGCCACCGTCAGCTTCCCGTTCGAGACGCGCACCTCGGGCTTGCGGTCGAAGTCGTAGCGCACGAACATCACCCCGGCCCGCCGCGCCGCCTCGTAGACGCGTTCCTTGAACCCGTAGGTGCGAATGTCCTTGTAGATGACCGTCACGCCGGCGCGCGGGTTGCGCTGCTTCAACATCAGCGCGTTCTGCAACGCCGTGGTGCAGCAGATGCGCGAGCAATACCGCTCCGCCGGCCCCACGCACTGGATCATGACCACCGAGTCCGGCAGAGCCTCCCCCGCGTCCAACACCTGCTCGAACCCCTGCTGGCTGACGATGCGCGGGTCCATGCCGTAGCCGTACTCCGGCCCGGCGTACTCTACCCCGCCCGTCGCCACCACCGTCGCGCCGTGCTCGATCTCCACCTCGCCCTCCGGCCCCCTCAGCCGCGAGGTGAACTTCCCCACAAACCCGCCCGTG
>JAFGOJ010000086.1 GCA_016926575.1 Anaerolineae bacterium
ACGCTTCGCAGTTGCCTTTTCCGCCGCGAAAAGGGGGAGTGGGGGTTTTGCGGGCGGCGAAGCCGCCCGCAAAACCCCCACCTTCTCTCTTCGACGCGCCAAACGGGTAACTGCCAGGCGCACAGCCTGAGCAGTTACGTGTCCTTTGTGGTTGATGGCCTTTTTTCAGTAGAGCCTATTATAGATTCGAGGGGGCGGGTTGTAAAGTGCCATTTGCCTCTGCGCGCGGGGTGAGGTAGAATCCGGCTAAAGGGGGGATGTGATGGACTTGCTCGATGCGTTGCCGGCGCTGCGCCAGGAACCGCTGCTGGCGGACAGAACGATCGCCTTGGTGGGGGTGTCTGCAATCCTGCATGATGATAACGCGTACTATTTCGAGGTCGGTAAGCCCAGCTACTGGGCGCGCCGGGCGGACGGGACGCTCTCCGTGGGCATCGGCGGCATCGGCGGGCGGCCCGAACCGGGCGAGGGCGTGCTCGATTGTCTGCACCGGGAGGTGCGCGAGGAGCTTGGCGTGCGGGTGCGGATCAAGACCCCGCCGCACACCACGCTCGTGCGCGATTGGGAGATCGTCGCACGCTGGAAGATGGCCCCCGATCCCTCGTCTCCGACGCCGTACTTCATCAGTCTCTTCCCGCCGCGACTGGGCGGCCCGAATACGCCGGATCACGTGGCGATTGTCACGCTGCTGGGGCGGCCGCGCGGGACGCCGCGCCGGGGAGACCTGTTCGGCTTGCTGCGCGTGACCCGCGCTGCGCTGGGGCCGTTTTTCGACCGACCGGAGTGGACGGTGGCGGAGGCCCGCGCGCATCCGGGGTTGGCGCTCGATCTGGCGGAGGTGCTGCCGGAGGAGGCGGTGCTACGACCCGTCCTCACCGCGCGCGCCTTTGGCGTGCTGCTGCGCGAGGGCCGTTGAACGGCCACCAAGGGGGAGGGGCGACGCGCGCGCGACAGCGGCCACCTGCGGCGCGGAACTGATTCCTAACGCGCGCCGGCATACCGGGAGAGGTTCTGGAGGAACAGAAGGTTGTGAGCGGCGTTGTGTACGTGCAGTATGCCGTAGTCGGCCAGGACCAATACCGCTCCATCTGCGTCACCGAACTGCACCAACCCAATTGCGGGCTGTCCGCCGACCTGGGTGAGGATCTGCCCCTCTTCCATCCCCAGCGGTACCCCGTTGCCCTCGTACAGCTCCATATACCGGACACCCTCCATCAAGGCGTGATCGCTTTCCGTCCACAGGATATTCCCTGCGGGAAAGGGACCAAATCGGTAGGTGATGCCAAACCGCTCGGCCAGCACGTTGACATCTCGCCGGTCGTCATTGAGGGTGATGGGCGACTGTCTGAAGCTCGGTTCATAGGCACTGTTGGTCAACACCAGGAATCCGCCACGAGAGACGTAATCCTCCAGAACGTCGGCCTCCTCTTCGGTCCAGTTGGTATCGTACGAGAGGTGGTTCGCTCCGCCGCCGGCGTAGTCGACTGATGGTGGGACGATCACTATGTCGGCATCGGCCAGATCGGTGGCCGTCAGCGGCTGGCCGTAGGGCAACATATCGACGTCGAACCCTTCCCATGCCAGGGCCATGCCCAGGCTGATCCACTGGGACGTGATGGCGCTGGCCGATTCGGTGTGGTTGCCGGCGATGACCGCGCGCCGGCCTGACGGCGGTGTGGCGCGCAGGTCCTCCCCCCTGGTTCCCAGAGCCGCCGCCAACGCGACGTGCGTCATCTGCTCCAGCACATCCCCTACATCTCGCGCCACCGCCACGGTGTCGTAGGGATCGTGCATATGCCCGGCATAGTGAATGTAGCCGCTGCCCCGGCGCATAAGAGCATCGTGGTCGATATAGATCAGGTTGGCGTGGGGAACGTCGAACCCGGCGTAGTTGGAGTTATCTGATGCGAGATCGTGGTTATCGACAATCCGCACCGCGATATTTTCACCTGCAACATGCCGTGCCAGCTGGTGGGGCCAGGCCAAGCGGTCGTCGCCGAAGTCGTTGTAGGACCAGGTGATGATGTTGATGTCGGCGGGGTTGCCATCCATTGGTCGCGTCAGGCAGTCGATCTGGAGCATCGCAACTGTGCGGTCGAGCAATTCTTGGTGGGTGGCGACGAAGTGGGCCGAGCCGTAGGTGCCAATTTCGTGACCGCCGTACCAGACCAGGTAGAGGTCAACCGGGGGCTGCGTCTGGGCGGTGTCGATAACGCGGGCGACTTCCAGCAACATAGCCGACCCGCTGCCGTCGTCGAGGGCACCGGGGTTGTTCGGGCTGTCGATATGGGCGCTGACGATCACGGCCCGAGATGGATCGGTGCCGGGGATGCGGGCGACGAGATTCTCCGAGTCACCCGGTGCGATGATGTCGACGTCCCACGTGAGGCGGGCGGTTTCGATCTGGGCCAGGTCATTCCAGGTGGCGATGCCGAACGGCTCCAGGTCTTTCAGGCGGGTGTAAAGGGTCGGCGGCAGCGGCGCGTCGTAGACCCAATTCAGAATCGATGCGTCACCTATGAACTGGCCGTGGCTCTCGCCATCCACGTTGGAGAAGCGTGTCACCACGACCAGGCCCGCGGGTTCCATCGCGAGCAGCGCCGTGACGTCGGCAAAGACGACGTCCATTCCTCGCCCGGTGACCAGCGTGTCGATGACGGCGAAATCGAGAAAGACGATCTTACCCGCCAGGTCGGCAGGGGCGAGGGTGTAAATCTGCTCCGGCGCATCGATGAGCACGACGGCTCCCTCGGCTACGACTGGGTTGGGATCGGTGTCGCGGGCCGAGCCGTCGGAGTCGAAGCGCAGGGCGAGGAAGACGTCGTCGCGGGAACCGCGCAGGGCGTCGGCGGGCACCTCGACCTCCTGCCCGTCGAGGGTCAGGTGAAGACAGGTCTCGTGTATCTCCGCTTCGATGAAGACGTTGAAATGCTGGCGCTCCATCTCTATGCCCAGGCTCTGGAGGTGGGCGAACGTCTCCAACGTCGCTGCGACGTAGTCGAGCGCCTCGCTCTCTCCGGTACTGGCCGAGTTACGCCAGCCAGAGTAGGGCTGGATGGCCGTCAGGGCCTCCAGGTAACCGAAGAGGCTTTCTTGCGAGATCAGATCGAAGGGGATGTTGGCGGGCTGGGGTGTGGGCGAGAGGGTGGGCGAGGGAGGAAGTGCTGTGGGTGGCGTGGTCGATATGGGCGGCGGGGATGGAGATGACGCGCAGGCGACGAGGATCAAAACCATCACCAGGATGGGCAATTTCGTCACTGCGACGATACTGGGCGCGGCAGGGCGTTCTTCTCGGTAGTCAATCATAGGTTATATCCGAATAGACATTATACGTAACTTCTCAATAAAGCGGGGAGAAGATGGGGGTTTTGCGGGCGGCGAAGCCGCCCGCAAAACCCCCACCCCCCACTTTTTGAGAAGATAC
>JAFGOJ010000486.1 GCA_016926575.1 Anaerolineae bacterium
AACCGGAAGGTAAACCGCAGGTTTACCCGTTTCCCCGGCGGGGTGCAGGGGCGGAGCCCCTGCAAAGTCATGGTAACCGAGGGCGGCGGGTTTGAAACCCGCCCCACAGGGCTTTCTAAACAGGAGAACCACATGACCGATCATACACTGATTACAATCGACGACCCGGAAATCGACGTCGATCAGATCGTGGCGCAGATTCAGGCGCGCATCTGTGCGCGGCGCGCGGCCCTCGGCGAGCCACGGCAGGACGTTCCCACATTCGGCGCAGCGGCCTACCCTGGCGAACCGGTGGGAGCGCACGACATCGATCTCTATTACCACTTGCGCAAAGCCAACCAGACCTATACTCAACTGGAGATCGAGCCGGTCCTGGCCCCGTCAACGGCGACGCGCGTGCCAATTCTGGGGCGGTTGTGGGGGCGGGCGCGGCTCGAGGCGCACAATCTGGTCCTGTTTTACTTGGGCAGGCTGGCGCAGCAGCAACTGGTGGTGAACCGCCACCTGGTCGGCACGCTCAATCGTCTGGCGGCCCAACTTCAAGCGCAGCAGGCGGAACTGGACGCGCTGCGTGCAGACATCGAAGCGACGCGATGAAGGTGACCGTGGTAGTGCCTCGCTATGGGGCAGACGTTCTAGGTGGCGCTGAGACGCAGGCACGCGGCTTCGCCGAGGAAGCTGCGCGCCGGGGCTGGCATGTGGAAGTCTGGACCACGTGCGTGCGCGACCATTACACCTGGCGGAACGCCTATGCGCCGGGGGAGACCGTGGTGGAAGGCGTCGTCGTGCGCCGTTTCCCGGCGGCGCTGGTCGATACAGAGCGTCACGCCGCGCTGAGCTTGCGCCTGGCGCGGTACGGATCGCTCCCGTTGGACGATCAATACGCCTGGTTGGAGAGTGGCCCGCACAGCCCGCAGCTCTACGCCTACGCCGCCCACCACGCCGCCGACGTCGACGTGGTGGTGGCGCTGCCGTACCTTGCGCCACTGGTGCACTACGCGGCCTGGGCCGCGGGTCGGCGCGTCGTGCTCTGGCCCTGCCTCCACGACGAACCGTATGCCTATCTCGAACCGGTGCGCCTGTTGATGGAGGGCGTGTGGGGCGTCACGTTCAACGCGCCGGAGGAGGGAGACCTGGCGTTGCAGCGCTTGCGCATTCGCCCGCAGCGGCACGCGGTATTGGGAGAGGGGGTTTCTTTGACGACACCCACCGCTGCACCGGTTCGTCCGGATACATTGCTCTACGTCGGGCGGTTGGAGGAGGGCAAGAACCTCGATACGCTCTACCGCTTCGTGCGGCGCTATGCCGACGAGGGCGGCGCGCTCCGCCTGGTTGTGATGGGGCGCGGTCCGTGGGGGCCGCCGCGCCACCCGGCCTTCGATGCCCGTGGCTTCGTTTCTGAGACGGAGAAGGCAACCGCTTACGCATCGGCCCTGGCGCTGTGCCAACCGTCGCTCAACGAGAGTTTCTCGCTGACGGTGATGGAGTCGTGGTTGGCAGGCCGCCCGGCGCTGGTCCACGCCGATTGCGCGGTCACGGTGGGGCACGTCCGCCGCAGCCGGGGCGGGCTGTGGTTCCGCACCTACGACGAGTTCGTCGCGGCCGTCGAGTGGCTGCAGGCGAACCCGCATCTGGCGGAGCGCATGGGGACCAATGGGCGGCAGTACGTACAGGCCAACTACACCTGGGCTGCCGTTGTCGACCGGTTCGAGCAATTGGTCGAGCGGTGGGGGGCGGCGGATGGGTAGGCGGGCGTTGCACCAGGTCGTCGTCGGCGCGGCACCGGGAGACGCGATCACCGACCACGCGCTCTTGCTGCGCGGCTGGCTGCGCGAGGCGGGCTTCCGCTCGGAGATCTTTGCCCAGAGCGTCGCGCCGGCGTTGGCGGGAGAGGTGCGAACGTATCTCGGCTACCGCCCGTCTGCGCGGGACGAGCTGGTCATCCTGCACCACAGCATCGGCGCGGACGTCGTCGACGCGCTGCTCGCGCTGGACGTGCGGCTCGTATTGATCTATCACAATGTCACTCCGGCGGCGTTTTTGCGCGGCGTTGACCCGGGGCTGAGCGTGCAGTTGGAACGCGGGCGGGCGCAACTGGCGCGACTGAGGGAGAGCACGGTTCTGGCCCTGGCCGATTCCCCCTACAACGAGGCGGAACTGCGCCAGGCTGGTTACGCTCCTACTGGCGTGCTGCCCATCGCACTGGACGAAGCACGATACCACGTTCCGTTGGACGAGAAACTGTTGGCGCGTTACGGGAGTGGGGGGCCAAACCTGCTTTTCGTGGGGCGCTTGCTGCCGCATAAGTGCCAGGAGGACCTGGTGCGGCTGCTGTACTATTATCGTCGCGTGGAACCGAGGGCGGCGCTTTGGCTGGTGGGATCGCCCTGGGTGCCGGCCTACGCCGAGTGGCTGGCCGAGCTGGCGGAGGAGTTGGGCGTGCGCGACGGCGTGACCTTCGCCGGGCACGTTTCTCAGTCCGAACTGGTGACCTACTACCGTCTGGCGCACCTGTACGTTTCGATGAGCGAGCACGAGGGCTTCGGCAAGCCGCTGGTCGAGAGCATGGTTCTGGGCCTGCCCGTGCTGGCCTACGCGGTCGCGGCGGTTCCCGACACGCTGGGCGGGAGCGGCGTCCTGTTTCACTGCAAGGACTACGAGGCCCTGGCCGAATGGGTGGACGTTTTGGTGAAAGATGAAGGGCTGCGGGCGCGCATCGTCGCCCGGCAGCGGGAACGCGCCGAGTCGTTCCTGGCCCCGGCTGTGCGACAGACGTGGCAGCGCTTGTTGGAGGGCATCGTATGAGCATCAAACGCGGCTCGGCGGTGGCCTTGCTGCTGCCGTGGGCGCTGTTTATGGCGTTTCTGCTGTGGGCGTGGCGCGTCGACGACCTGTTCCACGCGGCGCCCGGCTACGGCGACGTGTTGGAGGTGGTGTGGGGCGTCGAATGGTACGCCGATCACTTTCCGAGCACAGCGGTGCTCTCCTATCCGATGATCTTCTATCCCCACGGATGGCCCGTCGCCACCTTTGGCTGCGCGCCGGGGCTATTGGTGGCCCTGCTGCCGCTGTACGCGTTGGGCGGGGCCGTATTCGCGCACAACGCGGGAGTGATTTTGGCGCAGTTTGTAGCATTTGCCGGGATGTACCGGCTGGCGCGCCGGTTCACGCCGTCGTCCTTCGCGTCGACCGTCGCGGCGCTGCTGTTCGCCTTCTGGGGCTGCCGCTGGGCGCGCATCTACGGGCATCTCAACGTGCTGCTCGGCACAGCGTTGATGCCCTGGATGGCGTGGGGGCTGGAGCGGGCGTTCCGAGACGCGCGCCGCAGATGGCTCTGGCTGGTCCTGGTCGGCGGGTTGTGGGCGCTGGCTCTGACGAGCATTCTCTACTTCGCCTGGCTGGGCGGGGTACTCGTGGCGGGGTGGGCGCTGGGGCGTTGGATCGGTGGGCGCGTGCGCTGGCGCGATGCGTTGGTGGCGCTCTGCGGGTCGACTGCGGCGGCGGTGGCGCTGAGTGCGCCGGTGCTCGTCGTTTTCTTGCAGGGATACGCCGCCATCGACGCGGCTTCTTACGACATCTACCACGTCAACCATTGGGGAGCCAGCCTCAACAGCTTCCCCGTACCCTTCGTTTTCCATCCCTGGCTGGGGGGATGGGCGCGCTGGCTCTACCGCGGCCCGGTCGATGAGTCTGGAGTGGCGAATTTGGGCCTGATCGCCTCGCTCGTGGCGCTGGCGGGGAGTGTGGGCGGGCGGCGGGAGCGGCGGCGGTGGCCGCTGCTATCGGTCGTGCTCGTCGGACTGGTGCTGGCCCTGGGCCTGACGCTAAAGTGGGATGGCGTGATGGTCCAGGTTCCCGCGCTGCGCTCGCTGAACGGCGTGCTGTGGCGCATCGGGCAGCAGCTCAAGCCGGCACTTTTTCCCACAGACTCGCCGCCGCCTCCATTCGATACGGCACTGCCTTTGCCGGCGCTGATGCTGGCGATCCTCGTGCCGTTCTGGGAAGCGGCCCGGGTCCTCAACCGGTTCGTCTTCGTGGCGGGAATCGGCTTCTTCGTGCTCGTGGCTCTGGGGCTGCAGCGGGTGCGGCGGCTGCCGCTGCGCCTTCTGCTCGCGGCGCTGCTGTTGGTGGAGTTCGTCCCGCCACCCTCGGGCAGCGTCCCTTATCCCCCGCCGCCGCACCCGGCCTTCGCGTGGCTGCGGGAGAACGCGGCCTCAGGTGACGTGGTGGTCGACCTGCTCGCGCCCGCGCCGGGCACGCTGGCCCTGGCGAACCGCCCGCGCACCCTGTGGGCGACCCGCGAGCACAGCTTGCCCACCGTCGCGGGGACCAGTGCCGTCTGGCCGGCGTACACGGCCTTCTTGAACCAATGGCTGCTCGACCATCCGCACCCGTTCGGGCGCTCTGAGTTCGCCCCGCTCCTGCGCGCCTATCGTGCCGATTACCTTCTGCTGCACGTCGAGGGAGAGAACGAGTGCGCGATGTTGGAGGAGGTGGGCGGCGACATCGCCTTGGTCGAGTGCTTCGATCCGCCGGAGGGGCCATCGCCGTGGCCCTATTCGATCTGTGTGCTGCAGGTCGAACCGTCCCGCACCCCGGCGCTCGATGTCGTGCTGCGGGAGGGGTGGTCGACGCCGGAGGGGTGGGGCGTGTGGGCGGTGGGCACGACGTCGAGCGCGCGTTGGGCGGCTACCGCTTCGGAAGACACCCGCATCGCCTGGGAAGCGTTTCCCCACTGCGTCTCCGGCGCGCACCAGACGCTCTGGTTGGAAGTGAATGGCGCGTCTGTGGCGACCTATCGTTGGGACGGTTGCGCGCCGTGGAGCGGCGAAGTCGTCGTTCCGGCGGACCAGGTCCACGTTGGCTGGAACGAGCTGCGCCTGCACGCCGCCTATGCCGTCAGTCCGGCCGAGGCCAGCGGCGGAGCCAACCCCGACCCGCGCCCGCTCTCGGTCGGCTTTACTCGCCTGACGGTCGAGCAGTAGCCATAATATCCTATATCAAACGTGTGTGGGGTGTGTTATACTATAGGTGTAAGTAGGGTAAACGTGGCGATTGATTGGAATGGTAGCAAATGAGCGGGGAAAAGAGAGATGAGCAAGCTAGGGCGGACGTTTTTTTTGATTCTAATGGGGTTGGCGGTGCTCTGCGCACCGACCTACGTTGCTCAGGCATCTCCTCAAGCGTCGTTTTCTGCTCCTGACGCCTACCGGCTGTACGGTGGCGTGATCGATAAGTCCTCTCCCACATTGGCCGATTTGACGCTGGACGATAACGGCCAGCCGGAAGTGATCGTCGGCACCACGGCGTACAACGGGACGAATGGCAGCTACACCAGCGCGACGCGCCTCGAGGCCCGGCGGGGCAATGGCAATCTCTGGTTTTCTGTGGACGTCGGCGCGCCCATCAACTCGTCCCCGGCGGTCGGCGACCTCGACGGCGATGGCGAGCCCGAGGTTGTGGTCAGCGTTGGCGGCGACGTCGGCGACCCCAACCACCACGGCGGCGTGCGGGCCTACAGCCGGTATGGGAGCACCCTTCTTTGGAGCTTCGACACCTACGACAACGACCGGAACGGCTGGCGGGAAGGTGTTTTCTCGTCACCCACCTTGTGCGACGTCGACAGCGACGGCGATATGGAGGTCATCTTCGGCGCGTGGGACCAGCGCATCTATATGCTGGATCATCAGGGCAACTCGCTGTGGAACAACATCCCCGGAACGTATCTCGGGCGAGGTTTCCTCAACGGCGACAGCATCTGGTCTACCGCTGCCTGCGTCGACCTGAATCACGACGGCAACAGTGAAATCATCATCGGCGGGGACCTCACCGCCGGTGGGGTGCTGCCGGACGGGACCGTCAGCGAGGATGGTGGGTTCATCTACGTTTTCGACAAAGACGGCAACATCCTCGTGCGGCGCTTCGTCTCTGAGGCGGTCTACGCCGCGCCGGCGGTGGGCGACCTGGACGGGGATGGGGATTACGAGATCGTTTCTGGGACGAGCTGGTACTGGTGGAACGCGAACGGGCGCACGGATCCATCCTACGTGTACGTTTTCGATACGTCGAACGTGTTCAACGCGGCGATGGATTACAGCGACCCTGGCAAGCTGCCCCACGCTTCCGGCTGGCCGCGCCAGACGAACTACCCCGGCTTCAGCTCGCCCGCCCTGGCCGATCTGGACGGCGACAGCGATCTGGAAGTCGTGATTGGCACCAGCCACCCCTTCTTGAGCAACGATGGCATCGCCGGCGATGGCAGCATCTACGCCTGGCATCACACTGGGCAGTTGGTCAGCGGCTGGCCGGTGCATCCGAAGAATCAGTACAACGACGACGCGCCGATTTTCTCTTCCCCCACCGTGGCGGATGTGGACGGGGACGGCGTCCAGGAAGTGTTGTTCTCGATGTTGTGGGACGTGCAGGTCTACAGCGCCAACGGCGTGCTGGAGCAGCGGCTGGGGACGCGGTGGACGGTGTGGGGGTCGCCCGCGGTGGGCGATACGGATGGCGACGGGCAGCCGGAGATCTGGATCGGTGGCAGTCACGACGGCGACGCGTCGCGGGGCTACCTCTGGCGCTGGGAACTGACCGCCGCCGCCGAGATCGACACGCCGTGGCCGATGTTCCACCGCACGCCGAACAACACGCGCTACTGCTCCCGCCCGCCTCAATTGGCCGGGGGCGCGTCCGCTTTGCTGCTGATGCACGATTCTAGAAGCGGCAGTTCCTCGGAAACGACGTCGATCTTCTTCCGGAACGTGGGTGAGGGCGAGATTGACTGGCAGGCGACGGCATCTTCTGGGGCCGTGATGGTGACGCCGAGCAGTGGGATGACCGGTCTTTCAGGTGTGACGGTCGAGGTGACCGTTTCGACCGAGGGGTACACGGAGGGGATGCACGACCTCGGCACGATCCGGATCGTGGGCACGGTCGACGGCGCGCCGGTCGAGGGCAGCCCGATCGCGATCCCCGTCACGCTGTACGTGGGAGAGGTGCATCGCACGTACCTGCCGCTAGTGACGAGAGGCCAGTGAGCGCGTCGGACCGGCAACGCACTTGAGGATTCAGGCCTCCCGTGGGTTTCTCACCTGCGGGAGGTTTTTTTTGTGGGCTTACCCCTTGACAAACTCAACGACTTGCTGTATACTATACCCCAGTATGGTATAAATCTTTTAGGAGGTGGTGCAGATGCCAATCTACGAGTATCGGTGCGAACAGTGCGGCGAGCGGTTCGAGAAACTCGTGCGCGGATTCTCGGGCGAGGCGGGTCTGACCTGCCCGCGCTGCGGCAGCGATAACGTCAAAAAGGCGGTCTCGCTCTTCGGGTTGGGCGGCGGTGGTGGCCGCGCGTCGGACTCCGGGTCTTCTTGTGGCCCGACCTCTCTCTGAGGGGTCTCTTAAGAGAGCCGGCGGCTCTCACGAGGAGGGGGGGGAAATGGGGGTTCAGGATCCGGAGGTGAGGAACGACCTTCTGCGCCGCCTGCGGCGCATCGAGGGCCAGACCCGCGGCGTGGCGCGTATGATCGAAGAAGGCCGCGACTGCCAGGACGTGCTCCAGCAGTTGTCTGCCATCCGCGCCGCCGTGCACAAAACGAGCGTCGAGTTGATGCGTTCCTTTGCCTTCGAGTGCATTCAAACCTCAGAGGAAGCTCCCCAGGAAGTGGTCGACGCGTTGATCAAAGCACTTTCACGTGTTGTGTAAATTTTTACTTATGGAGGAATGGAACAATGCCTATACTGGACGATGACGTCCGAGCGGAAGTCGAAAAGTTTTTGGAACAGGTCGAGAAGCCGGTCAAGCTGGTGGTCTTTACGCAGGAGTTCGAGTGCGATTATTGCCTTGAAACCCGCAGTCTGGTGGAGGAGGTCGCCGAGCTTTCTGAGCACCTGACCGCTGAAGTTTACGATTTCGTCGCGGATGAAGCCAAAGCCGAGGAGTTGGGCATCGACAAGATCCCGGCTATCGCCATTATCGGAGAGCAGGACTACGGAGTGCGCTTCTACGGCATCCCCTCGGGTTACGAGTTCTCCTCTTTTCTGCACACGATTCACCTGGTCTCTGAGGGGAAGTCCGAACTGAGCGACGCGGCGTTGGCGGCGCTGGCGGAACTGACCGAACCGGTTCACATGCAAGTCTTCGTCACCCCGACGTGTCCGTACTGCCCGCAGGCGGTGGTGCTGGCTCACCAGATGGCCATCGCCAGCCCGATGGTGCGCGGCGATATGGTCGAGGCGATGGAGTTTCCCCAGCTCTCGGTCAAGTACCAGGTGATGGGCGTGCCGCGCACGGTGATCAACGAGACGGTGCACATCGAGGGGGCGGCCCCCGAGTCGATGGTGTTGGCGAAGGTGCAGGAGGCGCTCACCGGCGCTGCCGGGTAGCGCGTTAGACATCGGCTCCGTCGAGGCGAGGGCGCTTGTGGCGCTCCACGCCTCGACACGGGCTATTTTGCTGAGGAGTACCTCAATATGCTCGATTTCAAGTTGTCCAAGCCTACAGCGGAACCCGAACCGGCGGAGACGTTTCACATTCCGGAACCGGCCGATGGCATCTACGATCTGATCATCCTGGGCGGCGGGCCGTCGGGAATGACGGCGGCGATCTACGCCGGGCGGGCGGCGATCAAGACACTCGTGCTGGCCGGGTCGATGCCCGGCGGGCAGATGTCGAACACGGATACGGTGGAGAACTTCCCCGGCTTTCCCGACAGTGTCAAAGGGGCTGAGTTGGCGATGTTGTTCCAGCGCCAGGCGGAGCGCTTCGGCGCGCGGTTTGCGTTGGAAACCGTAACGGCGGTCGACTTCTCCAAGCGCCCCTTCACCATCCGCACCGATATGCGGGAGTACAAGGCCCGCACGGTGATCGTCGCCACGGGCGCGGTCCCGAGGCTGATGGGCGTGCCGGGCGAAAAGACGTTCTTCGGACGCGGCGTCTCGACCTGCGCCACCTGCGACGCCTTCTTCTACCGTGGCAAAAAGGTCGTGGTGGTCGGCGGTGGAGATAGCGCGCTCGACGAGGGCATCGTGCTCACCCGCTTTGCCGATCAGGTCACCATCATCCACCGCCGGGACGAGCTGCGCGCGACGAAGATCTACCAGGAGCGCGCCAAGGCTAACCCTAAGATCAACTTTATGCTCGATTCCGTGGTGGACGAGGTGCTGGGCGACAAGACCGTGACCGGCGTGCGCGTGCGCAACGTCAAGACCGGAGAGACCACGGTGGTCGACACGGATGGTGTCTTCGTCTACATCGGCATGATCCCCAAGACGGAGATGTTCAAGGGGCAGTTGGAACTGGATGAATGGGGCTACATCAGTTCCGACGAGAACCAAAATACTTGCGTGCCTGGGGTGTTCGTCTCCGGTGACGTGCAGGACCCGTACTACCGCCAAGTGGTCGTCGCGGCGGGCACGGGCGCAATCGCCGCGATGGAGGCGGAGAAGTTCCTGGGTGAGTACCCTGAACTGGACGGGCCTGAGCAACTGCTGTATTGCCCCGATCCTGAGAAGTGAGCGCGAGATGCCCGATCACCCGCTGCCTCCCAAAATCCCGGTCGTCGACGACAGCAAGTGCCAGGCCTGCCGTGTGTGCGAGGCACGCAAGGTCTGCCCGGTGAAGGCGCTCGTCACCATCGACCCTGGCGAGCCGCCGTTCGTGGATGGCAATCGGTGCTACGGATGCCTCATCTGTGTGCCAGCTTGCCCGTTCGGGGCGAT
>JAFGOJ010000487.1 GCA_016926575.1 Anaerolineae bacterium
CGGAAGGTAAACCGCAGGTTTACCCGTTTCCCCGGCGGGGTGCAGGGGCGGAGCCCCTGCAAAGCCCCTATTTTCGGAATAGCATCATATCGAATGGCGTTAAGTAAGTTAAGGAGGGTTCAGATGAAAGTCAAACGTTTCATGCCGGTGATTTTTCTCGTCGTGGCGATGCTGGCGTGCGGCCCGGCAACCCCCGAACCGACCACGCAACCGCCGCCCACCTCGGTCCCGCTGCCTACAGCTTCCCCAACCACACCGGGCGCGCCCCTGCCCGACGTCCGCGGGCCGGGCTTCGCGTCCTACATGGAAATCGGCGTGCGGCTCCCCGAGGTCTACGAGGGCTACACCCTGCCGGTGGACATGGCGTCCGTATCCCACTCGTTCGTCCTCAACGACGCACAGATCGCCATGCTCGCGCAGAACGGCTTCGTCGTCGTGCCATCGGGTTGGAAGGAGTTCTTCCAGGTGTACGAGCAGAACCGCTACCGCTTCCTGCCCACCTTCGTCACCACCGATTCGGTCTATCACGTCTACCACCTGCTCTTCGACAAGATGCTGCGCGACCTGGAGCGCGAACACTTCGAGCCGGACATCGCCGCTCTGACGCGCGCCTGCGTCCAGTCGGCACAGCAGCTCTACACCCAATTCCAGGGCACAGAGATGGAAAGCGTGGCGCTGCGCGTGTGGGCCTACTTCTCCGTGGCCGACAATCTCATCAACACCGACGCGACGATCCCCCCGGAAATTGCCAGTTTGGTCGAACAGGAGCTGGCCCTGATCGACGCGCACGCCGGGCTGCAGGCCAGCCCCATCTTCAGCTACAGTTGCCCTGAAGGGTGCGACCCGTGCGCCACCGACCCGCCCTTAGAGTGCCTGGACCAGCCGTGTATGTGTGAGGACTACTCCCAGTACGTCCCGCGCGGCCACTATACCCGCAGCGAGCAACTCGAGCGGTACTTCCGCGCAATGATGTGGTACGGGCGCATCAATATGCGTCTCCAGCGCCCCGACGAAACCCGCATGGCGCTCCTGATCACCTACATCCTGCGCAACACGTCGGTCGATGGCGACCCGGCCGACAACGTCTGGGCGCGCGTCTACGATCCCACAGCCTTCATCGTCGGCAAGTCCGATGACCTGGGCTTCCACGAGTACGGCGGGCTGTGGGACGTGATCTACGGCCCCGAGGCCGGCCCGGAAGCGATTGCCGACGATGCGCTGCTGACCGCGTTCATCGACGCCGCCCGCCAACTGCCGCCCCCCCAGGTGAATTCGATGTGGGTCTACATCTGGGAAGACGAGGAGCAGGTCACCCAGGGGTTCCGCTTCATGGGCCAGCGCTTCACCCTCGATGCCTACATCTTCGAGCAGCTGATCTGGCGCGAGGTGGGAGTGATGGGCAACGAGCGCTGGCTGCCCATGGGCCTCGACGTGATGGCAGCGATGGGCTCCGACGAGGCCTACACGGTCCTGGAAGAGCTGGGCGAGACGCAGTACGCCAACTACCCCGAACAGATGACGCGCCTGCGGTCGGAGATCGGCGGGCTGGAGTTGGATTCGTGGACCCAGAACCTGTACTGGAACTGGCTCTACACGTTCCAGCCGCTGCTGGAGCCGCACGGGCAGCAGTACCCGGCCTTCATGCAGACCCAGGCGTGGGCGCGGCGGGAGCTGTACACGGCCCTGGGCTCGTGGACTGAACTGAAGCACGACACGATCCTCTACGCCAAGCAGGTCATGGCCGAGATGGGCGGGGGCGGCAACCCAGAAATCCCGCGCGGCTGGGTCGAACCCAATCCCGAGGTCTACGCGCGCCTGCTGGCGCTGACCCGCATGACACGTGAAGGGCTGGAGAACCGCGGCCTGATGACGGAGAACACTGCGGCCAACCTGGCGCGGCTGGACGACCTGCTGGTCTTCTTACAGGACGTTTCCGAGCAAATTCTGGCCGGTGAGGAGTTGACGGAGGACGACATCGACCGCATCCACTATTACGGCGGAGAGTTGGAAGTGATGACCCTGGCCGCCGCCGATCCGGAGGAGGGCGTCACCGTGCCGTTCTTCGATGAGGACGACCAGGCCGCTCTCATCGCCGACGTGGCCACCGATCCGAATGGCTACGTGCAGGAGGAGGCCACCGGCCGCATCTTCGAGATCTATGTTGTCATGCCGGACGGGCGTGGAGGACTGCAGCTCGCGCGCGGCGGCACGTTCTCGTACTACGAGTTCCGCTGGCCGATGAGCGACCGCCTCACCGACGAAGCGTGGTGGGCGATGATCGACGGCGGGCAACTGCCCGAGCGCCCCGTATGGACCGAGGCGTTCATCTCTGAATAGAGGTCTTAATCGCGCTCACAACCGATAAACGAAAATGGCCCCTGTCGTTGCGGGTCTTCTGACCCGCCGTTCCGCCCGGTCTCCTGACCGGGCGGAACAAGGGGGGCCGCCTGAGACGTTAACCCAGGCCCATTTGCGGAAGGGGTCCGGGGAAACCGCAGGTTTCCCGTTCCCCCGGCGGGGTGCAGGGGCGGAGCCCCTGCAAAGTCATGGTAACCGAGGGTCGGCGGGTTTGAA
>JAFGOJ010000488.1 GCA_016926575.1 Anaerolineae bacterium
ATTTTTCTTTGTGTCCTTTGTGCTCTTTGTGGTTGAAGGCTTTTTTCAGTAGAGTCATGGCTGACTCCCTTGAAAAAAGGCTCATTTCACCGCGAAGATGCGAAGGGCGCAAAGATTCTTAAGCCCCAACCGCCTCAACGTCTCCGTCGTAGGGATGCCGTTCTCGTCCCACCCGCGCAGCGCGTAGTAGCGGTCCAGCATGGCCTCGAAATCGGCCAGCCGGCCGACGTGAACCGGCTCCGGCGACGGCTGCATCTCGCCTGCTTCATCCGGCGCGAACGCGTAGATGGGCAGCGGCTCCGCGAACCGCTCGGGCAGGCGGTCGTCGGCGCGGGAGAGGCCCAGGCGCACGTTGACCATGCGCTCCAGGTTGACGATGCGCTCGCCGGCGGTCAGCAGCTCCGCAGCACCGATCTCCTGCCCCCGCAGTGCGCTCAACCCGGCGGCCAGGTCGTCGGGATAGAGGGCGTAGGTTTCGGCAGTGGAGAACTTGCACACGCCCAGCGCGTCGGAGACGGCACAGTAGTGCTCGCTGAAGACAACCAGGTCGGGCTTGTAGGCCTCGTCGGCGGGATCGAGCAGCGCGGGGACGATCTCCGGCGCGAAGAAGCGGCGCGCGGCGTCCTCGTTGCGGGCCAGGTCGATGGTGGGCAGGGCGTAGAGGTGGTCGGCGCCGCGGTTGGAAGTGACGTGGCCCAGGCCGAAGCCCTTGGCGACGCGGGGCTCCTGGCGCGGCAGCTCCATGCCCTTGACGTGCATCGCGTAGCGCGGGGCGTCACCACCGATGGTTGCAGCAGCGCGACGCACGCCCTCGGCCAGCAGGTCCCCCAGCCCCTCGCGGCGGGCCATGCGCTCGATCAGGCCGAGGAGCGTGGCGGGATCGCCCCAATCCAGTGAGAGCTCGGCGTCGTTGAGCAGGCCGCGCTGGTGGCATTCCATCGCGAACGCGACCACCACGCCGGTGGAGATCGTGTCGAGTCCCAAGTCGTTGCACAGCCGGTTGGCGTGGAGGATCACCTCCGGGTCGTCGATCCAGCACAGCGGGCCCAGCGCGTCGAGGCTCTCGTACTCGGGGCCTTCCAGCTCGCCGGCGTGCGGGCCGCTCTTGACGCGCGTGACGCGCCCGCAGGCGATGGGGCAGGCGAAGCAGCCCTTGGTGGCGTGGGTGTAGCGGGCGATGGCGAACGCGTCGACGCGACTGACCCAGGGCACCTGCCCGGTCTGGTGGTTGCGCGCCGGTAGGTCGCCGGACTGGTTCTTGACCGTGACCAGGGAGACCGTGCCCCAATCCCGCAGGCCGATGACGTGCGGGTGATCGCGTACCGTCTCGAAAGCGCGGCGGGCGGCGGCGCGGAACGCTGCGGGCAGGTCGAGCGGCCGTTTCCCGCGCACGACGACGGCTTTGAGGCGCTGGCTGCCCATCACCGCGCCGCTGCCGCTGCGGGCGGCCGCGCGCCCGCGGTCGTTGATGATGGCGGCGAAGCGCACACCGTTCTCGCCCGCCGGTCCGATACAGGCCACGCGTGCCCCGTCGACCTCCAGCGCGTCGTGGGTCGCGGCGGTGCCCAGTCCCCACAGGTGCTCCGCGGGGCGGATGGCGACGCCCTGCGGCGTTACTTCCAAGGAAACGGGGCGCTCGGCCTGCCCGGTGACGACGAGCGCGTCGTACCCGGCGCGGCGCAGGGCCGCGCCGAACTGCCCGCCGGTGTTGGCGTAGCCGTAGACCCCGGTCAATGGGGAGAGGAAGGTGACGTGCGTGCGCGCGCCGGTGGGCCAGGGGGTGCCGGTGAACGGCCCGGCGGTGAAGATGAGGGGCGCGCCCGCGTCGTCCAGGTGGCGCGAAAGCAGGGCCGCGCCCAGCCCGCGCCCACCGATGAAGTGTTGCGTCAGCTCAGGCGCGGTCGGTTCGATGCGTACGGTGCGGGTGGATAGGTCGATCCACGCTGTGGCCGGCATCGAAACTCTCTACAGCCCCAATCGCCGGCGGAAGTCCTCGATGGTGCGTGCCAGCCCTTCTTCGACGGGCACTTTCGGTTCCCAGTTCAGTGCCGCGCGAGCGTGGGTGATGTCCGGCTGGCGAATTTTCGGGTCGTCCTGCGGGAGCGGGTGGTAGGTGATCTGGGACGTGCTGCCCGTCAGGTCGCGGATCAGTTCGGCGAGTTGGAGAATCGTGGCCTCACGCGGGTTGCCGATGTTGACCGGATCGGTGACGTCGGACATCAGCAGGCGGTAGATGCCTTCGACCTCGTCGTCGACGTAGATCAGGCTGCGGGTCTGTGAACCGTCGCCGTAGACGGTGAGCGGTTCGCCCTTGAGCGCCTGGGTGATGAAGTTGGGGACGGCGCGGCCGTCTTCGAGGCGCATGCGCGGGCCGAAGGTGTTGAAGATGCGGACGATGCGCGTGTCGACGCCGTGGTAGCGGTGGTAGGCCATCGTCATCGCCTCGGCGAACCGTTTGGCCTCGTCGTAGACGCCACGCATGCCGACGGGGTTGACGTTGCCCCAGTAGTCCTCGGTTTGGGGGTGCACCAGTGGGTCGCCATACACCTCCGACGTCGAGGCGAGCAGAAAGCGCGCGCCCTTCGCCAGTGCCAGTCCCAACGCCTTGTGCGTGCCCAGCGCGCCGACCTTGAGCGTCTGAATGGGCAATCGCAGGTAGTCGACCGGGCTGGCGGGAGAGGCGAAATGGAGCACGGCGTCCAGTGGCCCTTTGACGTAGAGGTAGTTGGTCACGTCCTGCTTGACGAAGAGGAAATTCTCGTGGCCGGCCAGGTGGGCGATGTTGTCGGTGCTGCCGGTCGACAGGTTGTCCATGACGATAACTGTGTGGCCTTCGGCCAGAAAGCGGTCGGTGAGGTGGCTGCCGATGAACCCGGCGCCGCCGGTGATCAGGACTCGCATGTATGTCTCCTTTTGTCGAAACCGTCCGCAGGCTTCGAACCTGTGGACAGCTCAAGATTATTCGTTGACGTAAATCCCTTGCCCGACCCCGAAGTAGGTAAAGCCGAGGAAGGTCAGCCATTCGCGGTTCCACAGGTTGCGGCCGTCCATAATGATCGGCCGGCGCATGACCTGGTGGATGCGTTCGAAGTCCAGATGCTTGAACTCGTTCCATTCCGTTGCCAGCAGGAGCGCGTCGGCTCCCTCTGCCACCTGGTAGGGGTCCTCGCACAGGGTCACGTTGCGCAATTCGGCCGACGCGACCTCCATCGCGGCGGGGTCGTAGGCGCGGACGGCAGCGCCTTCGTTCTGCAGCAGGTGGATGATCTCCAGAGCGGGCGCTTCGCGGATGTCGTCGGTGTTCGGTTTGAAGGAAAGCCCCAGAATGCCGATGACCTTGTCGTCCAGAGTGTCGAGTGCGCGGCGCAGCTTCATCACCACGCGCCGGCGCTGGTTGCGGTTGATGTCCATCACGGCCTGGAGCAGTTGGGGGTGGGTTCCGTGCAGGACGGCCATATGTGCCAGCGCTTTGACGTCCTTAGGGAAGCAACTGCCGCCCCAGCCCAGCCCGGCATCGAGGAACGCGCGCCCGATGCGCTTGTCGTATCCCATCCCCGTGGCGACCTCGCGCACGTCGGCCCCCAGCTCTTCGCAGATGTTGGCGATCTCGTTGATGAAAGAGATGCGCGTGGCGAGGAAGGCGTTGGAGGCGTACTTGATCATCTCGGCCGTGCGCAGGTCGGTGACGACGATGGGGCAGCGCAGGCTCAGGTAGAGCTGGGCCACCTTATTGGCGGCCTCCTGGTCGAGCGAGCCCAGCACCACGCGGTCGGGGCTCATAAAGTCGCTGATGGCAGCCCCTTCGCGCAGGAATTCGGGGTTGGAGACCACCCAGAACTGGAGGTCGTTGTCGCCGCGGCGCTTGCGGATCACGTCGGCCACCCAGTCCCCGGTGCCGACGGGCACGGTCGATTTGTTGATAATCACGATGGGGTGGTTGACGATGTCGGCGATCGACTCGGCCACCTCGCGCACGTAGCGCAGGTCGGCCTCGCCGTCCACGCCTGAGGGTGTGCCGACGCAGATGAAGACGAACGCGGCATCTTCCAGCGCTACGGCGTGCTCGGTCGTGAAGACCAGCCGCCCTGCTTTGACGTTTCGCTCCACCAACTCTTCGAGCCCCGGTTCGTAGATCGGCATGATGCCTTGATTGAGCCGGTCGATCTTCTCCTGGTTGATATCGAGGCAGGTCACGCGATTGCCCAGGTCGGCAAAGCATGCTCCTGTCACCAGGCCGACGTATCCTGTCCCAACGACGCAAATATTACGCATTCGAATCCTCCTCAAAGGTGTTAGAGCAAATTATAACCTCCCAAGTGATTCAAGTCAAAGGGAGTATTTTAGAAGCAGCAACAAC
>JAFGOJ010000489.1 GCA_016926575.1 Anaerolineae bacterium
ATGGTGGGGAAGCGCTCGCGGATGCGCGTGGGCGAGAGCACGGAGTGGATGTCCAAGAGGACGTGTGGGTAGTCACGCTCGATCATCTCACGGTGGATGGCACGCGCCACGACGTCGCGCGGGGCCAGATCGCCCCACTGCGGCGCGTAGTCCTTCATAAAAGAACGCCCGTCGGGCGTGAGCAGCCGCCCGCCTTCCCCGCGCACCGCCTCGGAGATGAGGAACCCTTCTCCGTCCACCACGGCCAGGGCGGTGGGGTGAAATTGGACGTACTCGGCGTTGATCACGCGCGCCCCGGCGCGGTAGGCCATCGCCAATCCGTCGCCGCGCGAGCCTTTGGGGTTGGTGGTGTGGCGGTAGATGCGGCCCAGCCCGCCGGTGGCGAGGATCGTTGCGCCGGCCAGGTAGCGGTTCACCGCGCGCGTGGTGCGGTCGAAGATGTAGGCTCCGTGGCAGGTGACCGGGTTGTAGACGGCGAGCGGGTCGCGGGCGTGGTGGGGGAACGTGATCAGGTCGACGGCGGTGGCGTTGGTGACGATGCGCACGTTGGGCCGTTCCTGGAGCACTGCGATCAACGCCTGGATGATCGCCCGCCCGGTGGCGTCGCCAACGTGCAGGATGCGCGGGCGCGAGTGTGCGCCCTCCCGCCCGAATGCCAGCGCGCCGTCCTTCGTGCGGTCGAAGGGTACGCCCGCCGTCTCGATCAGCACCTGGCGCACCAGGCCCGGCCCTTCTTCGGCCAGCACGTCTACCGCCGAGGGCAGGCTGAGGCCGGCGCCCGCGGCCAGGACGTCCTTGACAATCAACGCGGCGCTGTCGTCCTCACCCAGGCTGACGATGCCGCCCTGGGCGTAGCGGGTATTGCTCTCCTCCGGTTCGGCGGCGCGGGTGACGATCGTGACCTGCCGCTGGCGGTCCTGCGAGAGGTGCAGGGCGGCGGCTGCCCCGGCGATGCCGCAACCGATGATCAGAACGTCGCTTTCGATGGCGCTCATTGGACCTCCAACATACGTTCCAGCGCCACCTTTGCCCAACGCGCGACGTCGTCGGGCACGGTGATCGGGTTGATGATCTCTCCGCGAGCCAGCCCATCCAGCACGCGGGCCAGCCTGGCGAGCGTGATGCGACCCATCGTGCGGCAGGTGCTCGGTTCGGGGGTGAGGGAGGCGATGAACTGCTCGGGGTGGGCTTGCTGGAGCCGGTTGACCAGGTTGAACTCGGTGCCGATGGCCCAGCGGGTGCCCGGCGGCGCGGCTTCGACCTGGCGGATGATGAAGTCGGTGGAACCGGCGGCGTCGGCCAGGTCGACTACCTCGGCAGGGCATTCAGGATGGACGATGACCTGGATGCCGGGGACGCGCGCGCGCCAGGCCGCCACGTGCTCGGGGCGGAAGCGTTGGTGGACGTAGCAGTGACCGCGCCAGAGGAAGATGCGGGCGCGGCGCAGCGTGGTCTCGTCGTGGCCGCCGGAGGGGTACCGCGGGTCCCACAGCAGCATGTCGTCTGTGGGGACGCCCAGCCGCCTGGCCGTGTTGCGTCCCAGGTGCTGGTCGGGGAAGAAGAGCACGCGCGGGCGGCGTTCGAGGGCCCAGCGCAGTGCCGCTTCGGCGTTGGAGGAGGTGCAGACCAGGCCGCCGTGGCGGCCGCAGAAGGCCTTGAGGGTGGCGGCCGAGTTGACGTAGGTGATCGGCATCACCTCTCGTTCGACGTCCAGCGCCGTGCTCAGGTCTTCCCACGCCCGCTCGACCGCGGGCAGGTTCGCCATCGCCGCCAGGCCGCAGCCGGCCTCCACGTCGGGCAAGAGGACGGTTTGGTGAGGTTGTGCCAGGATGGCGGCGGTTTCGGCCATAAAGTGGACCCCGCAGAAGACGATGAAGCGGGCGTCCTGGCAGGCAGCGGCGTCGCGGGCCAGCTTGAGCGAATCGCCCCGGAAATCGGCGAACTGGAGCACCTCGTCGTGCTGGTAGTGGTGGCCGAGGATGACGAGTTGGTCGCCGAGGGTGGATTTTAGATTCGAGATTGCGAAGTGCGAAGTGCGACCTGTGAATGGCGATGTTGACTCTGCGATCTTCATACTGATGTCGAGGGCGGGGGCGGAGTGTGTCAGTGCGCCGACGGAGACGAAGTCGACGCCGGTGGCGGCGATGGCGGCCACACGTTCCAGGGTCACCCCGCCGGAGGCTTCGAGCGGCGTGCGTCCGGCAGCCAGCGCGACCGCCGCGCGCATCTGGTCGAGGTCCATGTTGTCCAGCAGGATGCGGTCCAGCGTCAGCGGCAGGGCCTGGCGCAGTTCGTCCAGGGTACGCACCTCGACCTCGATGGGCAGGGTGGGGTGGGCGGCGCGGGCGCGCTCGACGGCGGCGGCAATCGACCCGGCGGCGTCGACGTGGTTGTCCTTGATCATCATCATATCGTAGAGGCTCATGCGGTGGTTCTGCCCGCCGCCCATCCGCACGGCGTACTTCTCCAGTATGCGGTAGCCGGGGTGGGTCTTGCGCGTGTCGAGGACTGCTGCGCCGGTGCCTTCGACGGCATCGACGAAGGCGCGGGTGAGTGTGGCGATGCCGGAGAGGTGCTGGAGGACGTTGAGGGCGGTGCGCTCTGCGGCCAGCATGCTGCGGGCCGGGCCGGTCACCTCGGCGATCAGGGTGCCGGGATCGACCTCGTCGCCGTCCCAAACGTAGGGGGTGAAGCGCAGGGCGGGGTCGACGCGCTGGAAGACGGCCTCGGCGATGGGCAGGCCGGCCACGACGCCGTGCGCCTTGGCCACGACGCGCCCGTGGAGCGTCAGGTCGGGCGGGAGCACCGCCTGGGACGTGGCATCGCCGGGGCCAATGTCCTCGGCGAGGGCCAGGTCGATCAGAGGGCGGGCCGCCGCGACGATGTCAAGGTCGGGGGCGGCCGGTTGGCGTGGTTCAGACATCGGTTGCCCCCCAGCAGTCGAACACGGGCGGCATCGAGCGTTTGTGGGCCGATGTGGTGACCATCTGGCGCACTTTTTCCAGCTTGGCGGCGGAGATACCGGCGCTCTCTCCGGCCAACACGCGGTCCAGTTCGGCGTAGGTGATGCCCATTTCGCCCTCGTCAGTCTGGCCGGGCCAGAGGCCTGCCGTCGGTGGCCGGTCGACGATCTCTTTGGGGACGTGTAACTCGCGGGCCAGCGACCATACTTGGGTCTTGTTCAGGTCGCCCAAGGGCAGCAGGTCCACCCCGCCGTCGCCGTACTTGGTGAAATAGCCCACGCTGAGCTCGGTTTTGTTGCCCGAGCCGATCACCAGATAGTCGTGGGATTGGGCCAGGTAGTAGAGCGTGATCATGCGCAGGCGGGGTTTGATGTTCGCCGCGGCCATGGAGACGTCGGAGGGGGGGAGGGTGGCGAGAAGCGCCTCGTAGGCGGCATCCAGCGGGACGTTCTCCAGGGGGATGTGGAACGTTTCTGCCACCAGCCGTCCCAGGCGGGCGTCTTCGGGGAGGGATTGGCAGGGCATAAGCACGCCGAGCGTTCGCTCTGGGCCGACGGCGCGCGCGGCCAGAGCAGCGACCACGGCCGAATCGACGCCGCCGCTGAGGCCGAAGACGAAGCCTGAGGTACGGGCAGCTTTGGCATACTCGCGCAGCCAGATAACGATTTGATCTGATTGGGACATGTTGATCTCCTTTATTTAGTTTGTGTTATGTGTACACTAAGAGCGCGCAAAAAAAGAAAGCGCCACCTATTAGTGTATGTTATACACCAAGTATACACCCAAATAACCGGTTTGTCAAGGGAACAGCCGGCGTGCTTTGACTTCGGCGACGGCGTCGTCCCGGAAGCGGTAGAGTTGGGCGGGACGCCCTTCGCCGGTGCGGTAGGCTCCTGTGCGCTCGATCACCCCCGCGCCGAGGATCTTGCGCCGGAAGTTGCGCTTGTCCAGTGTCTCGTCCAGGATCGTCTCGTAGGCCGTCTGTAGCTCGGTCAGCGTGAAGGTCTCCGGCAGCAGCTCGAAACCGACGGCGGAGTATTCCAGCTTGTAGCGCAGGCGCTGCAGGGCGTAGGGCAGGATGTCGGCGTGATCGAAGGCGAGGAGGGGCAGGCTGTGAATCGAGAACCAGCGCGCTTCGGCGGCGTCGTCGCCGGCCTGGAGGTCGACGGCCGTACAGGGCACCAGCGCGAAGTACGCCACCGTGATCACCCATCCGCGTGGGTCACGCCCGGGGTTGCCGAAGGTGTAGAGCTGTTCGAGGTAGACGTCCCGTACCCCCGTCTCCTCCTCTAGTTCGCGCAACGCGGTCTCTTCGAGCGACTCTCCTTCCTGGACGAACCCGCCGGGAATCGCCCACATGCCGGCAAAAGGAGGGTACTTGCGCTTGATCAGCAGCACTTGCAAGTCGTCGTGCAAGGTGAAGATGATGACGTCGACTGTCACCGACGGGCGGGGGTAGTCTTCCAAAGCCATACCTGACCTCCTTTTGTTTGTGTCATTTATACACCAATTATACCAGAAATGATCTGGAATGTCAAAGGGGCGATCCTTGCGATAAGTGGGGATGCGGATATAATCCCTTTACGGAGAGGAAAAGATGCCCCTGGATTGGACGACGGTGAGTGAATGGGTAGGGCGTGTGGAACCGTTGTTGCGGTTCGTCCATGGCCTATCGTTCTTTGTTCTGGGCGTGGTGCTCTTGCTGTTGGTTCCGCGCGCATCGCGGATGGAGATCGGGCGGCGGCTGCCTCTCTTGGCGGTTTTCGGTTTCTGTGAGGCACTGGTGGCGTGGGATGACGTGCTCTCACCCGCGTTGGAGGTGGCGTGGCTGATCCCGCCACTGGGGCGCACGTTCTTGCTCGGCGCCGGCTACCTCTTCCTGTTGGCCTTCGGCTTGCTGGCGCTGGTCCCGCCCGGTCCGCGGGTTCAGGCGCGCGTGGGGGGGGCCGTGTTGGTGGGCAGCGGGTGGCTGCTGGGGTTGGTGGCACTGTTGCTGCTCGGGCTGTCGGCCGCGCAGGTTTCTGCGTGGGGCGATGTCTTGGCGCGCTATGGGTTTGCGCTGCCGGGCGGGATGCTGTCTGCCTTGGGACTGCGCCAGCAGGCGCGCCGCACGATGCACAGCGCGATGTTGCAACGGGCCAAAGGCCCCCTGCGGGCCGCCGGCGTGACGTTGGGGGTCTTTGGCGCTCTCGCCGGGCTGCAGGCCCTCGCCGAGGCCATCCTCTTCCCCATCTCCATCCTCTACGCTGCGTGCGGCCTTAGCCTGACGGTGACCATCGTGTGGGCCTTGAGTGTGGTGCAACGTGAAATCGAACGCTGGGTCGAGGACGTGGAAAAGTCCCAGGCCCTGTCGACCGACCGGGAACGCATCAGCCGCGAACTGCACGACGGCACGATCCAGGCGATCTACGCCGCCGGGCTGATGCTCGAAGGGGTGATGCAAGCCATCCAGGAGGATCCCAAGGGCGCTCAGGAGCAGCTTTCGCGCACGATGGCCAGCCTCAACCAGGCCATTCAGGACATCCGGCGCTACATCTTCAACCTGCGGGGCGACCTGCCGTCGGCCGATCTGGAGAGCGGCCTCGAACAGTTGCTCGAAGATTTCCGCATCAACACGCTCATCGAGGCCACTCTGACCATCGACGGGGAGAAACCCCGGCCGATGCGGGTCGAACAGCGCAATCACATCTTCCAGGTCGTGCGCGAAGCGCTGAGCAACACGGCGCGCCACGCGCGCGCGCGAAAGGTTGCCGTGGCGCTGGTCTTCGGGACCAACCGTCTGCACCTGCACATCGCCGACGATGGGGTAGGATTCGGCCACGAACCGATCTGCGAGGGCCAGGGGCTGCGCAATATCCAGGAACGGACGCGCCTTCTGGACGGCGTGCTAGACATCGACGGCGACTCGGGGCATGGGGTCGAAATCACGCTGGTGGTGCCCTACTGAGATGGCGGCCCTGGACGATCCTCGACCCGGACCGACCCCGGCTGTGCGGGTGCTCGGCGTTCCCATCCACGACGTCACGTACGACGAGGCGTTGGAGTGGATGGCGGCGTGGGTCGTGCAGGGCGGCGCGCACCAGCTCGCCACGGTCAACCCCGAGTTCGTGATGGCGGCCCGGCGGGATGCGGCATTCCGCGCGGTGTTGGAGCAGGCTGACCTGTGCCTGCCCGACGGTGTGGGGATCACACTGGCGGCGCGGTACATGGGGCGGCCACTGCGCGAGCGCGTGGCGGGGGTCGATCTGGTGGAGCGGCTGGCGGCGCGGGCGGCTCAGACCGGGTGGCGCTTGTTCTTCCTCGGTGCTGCGCCCGGCGTGGCCGAGCGGGCGGCGGAGGTGCTGTGTGCGCGCAACCCGGGCCTGGTCGTCTGCGGCACCTTCGCCGGCAGCCCCGCCACGGAAGAGGAAGCGCACATCGTGCGACGGGTGCAGGCGGCGCGTGCCGACGTGGTGTTGGTGGCCTACGGCGCGCCCGCTCAGGACGTGTGGATCGCCCGCAACCTGGCCTGCACCGGGGCGGCGGTGGGCATCGGCGTCGGCGGGGTGTTCGATTACGTCAGCGGGGCCGTGCCCCGTGCGCCGGCCTGGGCGCGACGGCTGGGCCTGGAGTGGCTGGTGCGGCTGGTGCGGCAGCCCTGGCGCTGGCGGCGGCAGTTGGCCCTTCCCCATTTTGTTCTTCTAGTCTTGCTTCGAAAATCGTAACGTCTGCGTTACGGTTCGATTGCAGCTCCTTTTATCCTATTGACGCTCCCTCGACGCTTGGGTATACTGGAAGAGCATCCGGTGGGGTGGGGCTGCCGCCAGGCCCGTTGCCAACCACGGTCGGCGGGTTGGTTGAAGATTCCCAATATATTCTGACATGAGCCTGGCGGCTGAAGCCGCAGCTACCACTGCAAAGTCGGCCTTCGCCGACTATTCTTAGCCCGCGCAGGCGGGCTTTGCAGCCGTTGCTGCGATTTCAATCGCCGGGTAGCTTGGAGAGAAGCCTTTATCCGTCGTTCCGCCTTGAACACGGGAGGGACGCCCGCTCGGCGCGGGTCCGTGACCCGGCGGGAGCAAGAGGGGCCGCCTGAGGCGTTAACCCAGGCCCATTTGCGGAAGGGGTCCGGGGAAACCGGAAGGTAAACCGC
>JAFGOJ010000490.1 GCA_016926575.1 Anaerolineae bacterium
TGCCCACGCCCAGGTCCAGTGTCACCTGGCTGTTGCTGTAGGTATTGGCTCCATCGGTATAGACCATGAGGCTGACATAGCTCGCATAGTCGAGGGTAATGAACAGGCCATAGGTTTCGCCTGCCGGGATCGTCAACCCCCCTACCGCGAGCGGGGTAGGGACGTCTTCACCATTGCTGGTCACGGTGGCAGAGCCAAGCAGTGTCCAGTCACCGGCGGTCGTCTCGGAACCGACGTAGCTGCCCTGCTTGTAGTAGACCAGGACCAGGTTCGACGCACCGGGAGTATCGATGTTGATGTCAAAACCGGTGATGGTGATGTCCTCCGCCGCCGTGATGTCGAACATGTTGCCCAGCGCGCCATTGTTGAAGGCAAACATGGTCGTGATCGAGCCGGAGGCAGCGGCAACCAGTCCGACGCTCAAGGCGAGCACGCCTACGACGAGCAGAACACATAATGCGCGTTTCTTCATTTAAGCCTCTCCTATTATTGGTATAACTTGCGGGGCTAACTCGCCAATGAGGAGTCTGGACTCTCCCCTCCAGGTGAGGGCTTCATTACACAAGCACTATAACATCGTTTCACCTGCTGCGGGACACCGCATTGATAAAAGATTCGTGAAGAATGGCCCTGGCGTGACCTTGCGCCTATCGCCAAATCGTACTAAATTTGCATAATTCTGTACAATACCAGTATACTTTTTCTCATTGCCGATCCTGGCAGTGGGTTGTACTGCGCCAACATCAATGGCGCAAATCGATTATAATGCACCCCTGCAAAAGGAGAGAAAATCTGTCATAATAGAGCGCCGTGCCGCAAAGAAGATGCACGTGCCCCTTTTACCTGACACTAAGGAAGACATCATGCAACTACAGGGCAAAAAAATCGGGATTTTGATGGAAGGTGATTTTTACGAGCCGGAGATCTTTTACTACGAACGCCGCTTCAAAGAAGAAGGGGCGGAAGTCCACTTCCTGACGCGCCTCTGGGGGCAGCCATCCCTCACCTTTCTGGGCCATGAATACCGCGCCCCGTTCGAAGTCCACGAGAGCTTCGAGGACATCGACGACGCGGAGCTAAAGACCTACGATGCGATCATCGTGCCGTCCGGCATGGTCTCAGACCGGCTGCGCTGGACAGAAGACCTGAGCAAGCTCCCGCCCGCGACCGCTTTCCTCAAGCGGGCTTTTGCTGAGCCGGGCGTGCTCAAGGGCATCATCTGTCATGGCATGTGGCTCGTCGCCCCGGCCCCCGAACTGGTCAAAGGCCGCCCGGTCGTCGCCCACAACAACCTGCACGGCGACGTGATCAACATGGGCGCGATCTTCACCGACAAAGATGTCGTCGTCGATGGCGACCTCGTGACCGCCCGCAGCGGCGGACACTGCCATCTCTTCGCCCATAAAATTGTCGAACTACTGGCCGCTGCCGACTGACTCACGGCACACCGCTTACTTACGCACGGTAACGGCAGCCGTCGCACGGCCTGCAATATTGATCTTGTGCAGCACTTACAGGAGCATACGATGAACAAAGTAGAAACCATGCATTTTACGTTTTCGGATACCGTAGCCGGATACGTCACCCAGTACGACAAGGAGGGTGACACCTTCGGCCTCAAGACCTCGGACGGTCGCGAGTTCACGGTCAAGCTGAAGGGCAACACCTACGCCCTGCTGGTGCGCAACCTCGGCGAGCCGTACCAGGACAGCACCGGCCAGATTCGCGCCATGCTCACCGAGGGCCGCTACCTGTACGTCTACGGCATCTTCTACCCGGAGGGCGGGGCGTACACCTTCGAGGCGCAGTTTATCATCTTCGTGGGCCGCCGCCCCGGCGAGTTCGTCTTCGAGCGGCCCGACTGGTGGGTCAAGCAAATTCAGGAACTCGGCAACTTCTACCTCAAGGCCCAGTTCCGGGGTGAGCCGCCCAACTTCGACAACTACCGCACCACGATCACGCTGACCGGCGAGAAGCCCACCGACAACTACCGCCAGGAAACCGACACGATCTCGCGCCTGGTGTACGGGTTCGCCTCGGCCTTCATGCTCACCGGCGATGACCGCTTCCTCGAAGCCGCCGAAAAGGGCACCGAATACCTGCGCGAGCACATGCGCTTCTACGACCTGGACGAGAACATCATCTACTGGTATCACGGCATCGACGTGCACGGCAGCCGCGAGGACAAGGTCTTCGCCTCCGAGTTCGGCGACGACTTCGACGCCATCCCGGCCTACGAGCAGATTTACGCCCTCGCCGGGCCGATCCAGACCTTCCGCGTCAACGGCGACCAGCGCATCCTGCGCGACGCCGAACTGACGGTGGAACTCTTCGACCGCTTCTTCCTCGACAAGGAGAAGGGCGGCTACTTCTCTCACCTCGACCCGATCACGCTCGACCCGCGCAGCGACGCGCTCGGCCCGAACAAGGGCAAGAAGAACTGGAACAGCGTCGGCGACCATGCGCCCGCCTACCTGATCAACCTCTGGCTGGCGACCGGCGAAGAACGCTACGCCAAGATGCTCGAATACACCTTCGACACCATCTGCGCGCACTTCCCGGATTACGACCATTCGCCGTTCGTGCAGGAGAAGTTCTTCGAGGACTGGTCGCAAGACCAGCAGCACATGTGGCAGCAGAACCGGGGCGTCGTCGGCCACAACCTCAAGATCGCCTGGAACCTGATGCGCATGTACGGCCTCAAGGCGAAGGACGAGTACGAGAAGCTGGCGCGCGACATCGCCGAGCGGATGCCCGACATCGGCGGCGACCGCCAGCGCGGCGGCTGGTACGACGTGATGGAGCGCATGAAGCAAAAGGGACAGGACTGGTACCGCTACGCCTTCCACGACCGCAAGGCATGGTGGCAGCAGGAACAGGGCATCCTGGCCTTCCAGATCCTCAACGGTGTGCTGGGCGATGAGGAATTCCTCAAGCTCGCCCGCGAATCGACCGCCTTCTACAACGCCTTCTTCCTCGACCACGACGACGGCGCGGTGTACTTCAACGTGCTCGCCAACGGCATCCCCTACCTGATGGGCACCGAGCGCTTCAAGGGCAGCCACTCGATGAGCGGCTATCACTCGTTCGAGCTGGCCTACCTGGCGCAGGTCTACACCAACCTGCTGATCACCAAGCAGCCGCTCGACCTGTACTTCAAGCCGTACACGGGCGGGCTGAAGGGCAACACGCTGCGCGTCTCGCCGGACATCCTGCCGCCGGGCAGCGTCAAGATCGACGCGGTGTGGGCCGATGGCAACCCGTACCGTCACTTCGATGCCGACGGCCTGACCGTGCGCCTCATGGATGCCGTCACCGACGCCGATCGCGTCAAGTACCAGGTACGCCTGGTCCCGACCGCTTAAGGGTAAGGCCAGTCAATGGATATTCACATCAGAGAAGAAGGCGGCGTCACCGTTATCAAATTGAGCGGCGACCTGGACGGCAAGACCTCCGGCGAAGCGCAGGAGCAAATCCTGCCGCTCGTCCACCCGGAAGGCCGGCTGCTGCTGGACATGAGCCAGCTCAATTACATGTCCAGCGCCGGGCTGCGCACGATGCTGCTGCTCTACCGCAAGGTTTCGGGCAGCGGGGGCAGTATCGTGCTGGCAGGGCTGGCCGACGAAATCCGCGACACGATGTCGGCCACCGGCTTTCTGCACTACTTCATCACGACCGACACGCTTGAGGACGGCCTGGCCGAACTCAACGCTGCCACAGACAATGCTGCCCCTGGCAGCGCCGCTGCCCCCGGCAGCGCAGGGTAGGGGGAGCGCATGGTCGAACGCATTGACAGCTACCCAACCCATGAACACGACGGGTACAAGCTCCGCACGGGACGGCCCTTGCCATTTGGGGCCAGCCTCGTGCCGGGCGGTGTGAACTTCTCCGTCTACTCCAGCCACGCGACCGCCTGTACGCTGGTGCTCTTTGAGAAGGGCGCGGCACAACCGCTCGTGGAGATTCCCTTCCCGGACGAGTTCCGCATCGGCAACACCTTCTCGATGATCGTCTTCGACATCGACGTGGAGAACACCGAGTACGGCTACCGCATGGATGGCCCCTGGGAGCCTGAGGTCGGGCATCGCTTCAACAAAGACAACATCCTCATGGACCCCTACGCCAAGGCCATCGGCGGGCGCGATGCCTGGGGCAAGCCGCCTAACTGGGACGATCCCTACCAGCACCGGGGGCGGCTGGTCTTCGACGACTTCGACTGGGAAAACGACCGTCCGCTGGAATTGCCCATCGAAGACCTCATCATCTACGAGGCGCACGTGCGCGGCTTCACCCGGCACGAGTCCTCCGGCGTCAAGCACCCCGGCACGTTCGCCGGGCTGCGCGAGAAGATTCCCTACCTCAAGGAACTCGGCATCAACTGCATCGAACTGATGCCCGTGTACGAGTTCGACGAGTTCGAGCACAGCCGCCCCAACCCCATGCGGGAGGGCGAAATGCTCATGAACTACTGGGGCTACAGCACGGTGGGGTTCTTCGCGCCGAAGGCCGGTTACGCCGCGACCGGCGTGCTCGCCATGCAGGTCGATGAGTTCAAGGCGCTGGTCAAGGAGCTGCACCGCAGCGGCATCGAGGTCATGCTCGACGTGGTGTTCAACCACACCGCCGAAGGCAACGAACGCGGGCCGTCGATCTCGTACAAGGGCCTGGACAACAAGGTCTACTACATGCTCACGCCGGAGGGCTACTACTTCAACTTCTCCGGTACGGGCAACACACTCAACTGCAACCATCCGGTCGTGCGCGGCATGGTGCTCGACTGCCTGCGTTACTGGGCGGCGGAGTACCACATCGACGGCTTCCGCTTCGACCTCGCCGCTATCCTGGGGCGCGATCAGAACGGCGCGCCGCTGGCGAACCCGCCGCTGCTGGAGATGTTGGCCCACGACCCCGTGCTCGCCAAGTGCAAGCTGATCGCCGAGGCGTGGGACGCGGGCGGGCTGTACCAGGTCGGCTCGTTCCCGGCTTACGGGCGCTGGGCGGAGTGGAACGGCAAGTACCGCGACGTGATGCGCCGCTTCGTCAAGGGCGACACGGGCCTGATCGGCGAGGTGGCGCAGCGGCTGCAAGGCTCGCCCGACCTCTACGCTTTGCGCGGGCCGACGGCCTCGGTGAACTTCGTCACCTGCCACGACGGGTTTACGCTGCACGATCTCGTCGCCTACAATGGCAAACACAACGAGGCCAACGGCGAAGACAACCGCGACGGCAACGACGACAACCTGAGCTGGAACTGCGGCTGGGAAGGTGTCACCGAGGACCCCGGCGTGGTCGCGCTGCGGCAGCAGCAGATGAAGAACTTCGCCGCGCTGTTGATGGTCAGCCAGGGCGTGCCCATGATCTTGATGGGCGATGAAGTAGCCCGCACCAAAGGCGGCAACAACAACACCTACTGCCACGACAACGAACTCAACTGGCTGGACTGGAGTCTGCGCGAGGCCAACGCCGAGCAGTTCCGCTTCTTCAAGCACATCATCGCCTTCCGCCATGCTCACCCCGCGCTGCGCAGCCGCTATCACTTCGCCAACCGGGATTACGTGGGCAGCGGCTATCCAGACATCTCCTGGCACGGCACGCAGGCCTGGGCCGCCGACTGGTCGGAGAACAACGATCACACGCTGGCCTTCATGCTGTGCGGCAAACACGCCAAGCAGGGCACGGCACAGGATGATTATCTCTACGTCGCCATCAACACCTACTGGGACGGGCTGCCCTTCGAGCTGCCCGGTCTGCCCTCCGGCATGAAGTGGCACATCTCGACCAACACCAGTATGTCCGCGCCGCAGGACATCTTCGCGCCGGGCAAAGAACCGGTCCTGGATGACCAGTCGCACGTCATCGTCGGCGGGCGCAGCCTGGTCATCCTGGTCGGGCGATAAACACTTGTTTTCAACCGGGGCGAGCGCAGGCTCGCCCTCTGTACCTTTTCTCTATTCGTTTTAAGGAGCAACCACCATGGCTTTTGATGTTTCGCTGGAAATGACCAAAAACGGTGTCGCCAAGATCACGCTGGCGGGCGAACTCGACGCCAACGTCGCCGGGGAATTCCGCGACAAGGTCGATGAGGCCGCGCAAAAAGGGGCCAAGCGCCTCGTGCTGCTGATGGCCGACCTCGAATACATGGCAAGCGCCGGGCTGCGCTCGCTCATCTTCGCCAAGCAGAAGATGGGTGCCGACGTGGACATCTACGTCATCGCGGCGCAGGACCCGGTCATGGACACGATGGAGATGACCGGCTTCCATCACAGCGTCATCATGCGCGACGAATACGACGCCGAGATCGAGAATATCTAGCCGCCCGGCTACCCAGGAAGGAACGCTATGCAACCCCTGGTCGTGCCTGGCAACCTCGAGTCGCTGCAGGCGATCCGAGACTATGTAATGGCAGCGGCAGCGGAGGCGGGGCTGGACCGCCGGAAAACCAACCGCCTGCGCCTGGCTGTGGACGAGATCACCACCAACTCCATCGTTCATGGTTACGACGAAGCCGGACTGGAAGGCGATCTGCGCGTAGAAGCACAGCTCGATGACCAGAGGCTCACGATCCTCATTGAGGATCGCGGCGCAGCTTACGATGCGACTCAACACCGTATCCCGTCTTTTGAAGAACTGACGGCACCGCTCGATTCACGCGAGATCGGCGGCCTGGGCATCTTTCTGACGCTCAAGGGCATGGATGACTTCCGCTACGAGCGGGTTGGGAATCGCAACCGCAACATTTTTATCATGAACCGGGGCACTGAGTAAGCGTCCTGATCCCAGGGCAGCCCCAGGCCCGCCGGTTCACCAGGCCCTTCCGCCGTGCGCGGGGGCCTGGTTAAACTTGTTTATTGCCAGATCGCTGCCGCCGCGTGCACGCTGCCGAGGCCCGCAGCTTATCCCTGGACGATACTTACTCCATCTACCGGGCGGAAAAAAGGTAACCTATCATGACGGAACTAGGGCACATCCTGATCGCAGACGATAACGAAGCCAACCACCAACAACTGGCCCAACACCTGCAAAAACTCGGTTACCGGGTCACGGGCGTGCATGATGGGCAGGCAGCGCTGGACAACCTGGCGGGCGACCCGTTCGCCTTCGACCTGCTGCTGCTCGGCATCAACCTGCCCCAAGTCTCCGGCTACGACGTGCTGCGCGACGTCAAGACGACCGACGTGCTCAAAGACCTGCCGGTCATCATCATTTCGTCGGTGAGCGACGTGGCGCAGATCACGCGCTGCATCGAAGCCGGGGCGGAGGATTACCTGGTCGAGCCGTTCGCGGCGGGCCTGCTCGACGCGCGCATCAAGGTCACGCTGGAGAAGCGCCGCTTGCAGCAGGAAGAACACGAGCGTGCCGTCAAAATTCAGCACATGGGCGAAGCCATGCGCAACCGCGTGCTGCCGATTGCGATGGCCCTGCTCACCGAAACCGACTTCGACCGCCTGCTGGAGCAAATCCTCGACGCGGCCAAAGACATCTGCAACGCCGACGCCGCGACGCTCTACCTGCGCACGCCCAACGATAAGCTTAAGTTCGCCATTGTCGAGACGACCTCGCTCGGCATCGACCTGGGGGGCACGAGCGGCGTCCAGCCGACCCTACCCTCGGTGCCGCTCTTCAAGGGTGACGGGCAGCCCAATCACAACAACGTCGCCTCGCACGTCGCGCTGACCGGCCACTCGCACCGCATCGCCGACATCTACGCCACCGATGACCAGTTCGACTTTTCGGCCACCAAAGACTTCGACCAGCGCACGGGTTACCGCTCGACTTCCAGCCTGACCGTGCCGGTGAAAAACGACGAGGAACAGGTCATCGCCGTGCTGCAACTGCTCAACGCGCTCGACCCGGAAACGGGGCGCGTCGGCGCGTTCGACATGTATCAGCAGTTGGTCGTGGAGACGCTGGCCTCGCAGGTCGCCATCGCGCTCAAGAGCCAGCAGAACATGCGCGACCAGGCGAAGTGGCTCAAGGTCGAACACGACGTGGAAGTCGCGCACAGCATCCAGAACAACTTCCTGCCCAAGAGTGACGAGCTGCCCCAACCGCCCGGCTTCCAGATCGACGCCCGTCTGACCCCGGCGCGCCAGGTCGCGGGCGACTTCTACGACGCCTTCCCGATGACGCACGACCGGGTGGGCTTCCTGGTGGCGGACGTGTGCGACAAGGGCGTCCCGGCGGCGTTGTTCATGGCGCTCATGCGCAGCCTGACGCGCGCCTTCGCCCAGCAGCATTATTCGCTCAACCTGATGGACGTGCTGGACGACAAAGCGGGCGGCCTCACTTCGACGACGGGCGGCAAACGCGCGCGCAGCCGGGCACTGCCCTCGGTGGGCAGCCTGGCGCTGGAAAAAGCCGTGACGCTCACCAACGAGTACGTGGCGCAGAATCACGCCTCGCTGTTCATGTTCGCCACCATGTTCTTCGGCGTGCTTGACCCCTCCACCGGCATGATTCTCTACATCAACGCCGGTCACAACCCGCCGATGATCGCCGACATCAACGGTAACATCAAAGAGCGGCTCCAGCCCACCGGCCCGGCGGTCGGCATGATGGGCGGCTCGAACTTCGATATCCACGAGACGACGCTCGAACCGGGTGACGTGCTGCTCGCCTTCTCGGATGGCGTGCCGGAGTCCCGCGCGCCCGATACCAAGTTCTTCGGTGATGACACGCTGGAAAAATTCCTCTCCGATCAGATGCCGGTCGAGTCGGCGGCCAGCCTGCTCGATGAACTGGAGACGACGCTGCGTACCTTCATCGACGTAGCCGACCAGTTCGACGACATCACGATGATGGCCGTGCGGCGGCTCCCGGCGGCAGAAAGCGGCCAGGCAGACGCCTCCGACGCGGCGAGCCTGATGGACAAGCTGCTGTAAAGGCAGCGGTTAGCGGTCAGCTTTCAGCCATTAGCTAAAGACTGGGTTGTTGGGCGGGCATCCTGACGAGGGATGCCCGTTTGCGTCCCATCACGTGTGTTTTCGTGGCGGCGGGTTCCACCCGCCGGATGCGCCCAACGTGGAAAATCGGGTGGTGGGCCGCATTTCATGCGCCGGGTGGAGGTTTAACCGCCGGTTCGGGGTATAATGCTCGCCGGTCAACTGTACAGGCGAGGAAGAGTCTCTATGACCCACGCATTGATTACCGGCGGGGCCGGGTTCATCGGCAGCCACCTCTCCGAGCACCTGCTGGCGCTCGGCTACGACGTCACGATCATCGACAACCTCTCGACCGGGCGCTTTGAGAACATCGCCCACCTGGAGCACGATCCGCACTTCCGCTACGCCATCGAAGACATCCGCAACACCAATGTCATGGACCGGCTGGTGAGCGAGTGCGACGTGATCTTCCACCTGGCGGCAGCGGTGGGCGTCTTCTGGATCGTCTCGAACCCGGTGGAAACGATCGAGATCAA
>JAFGOJ010000087.1 GCA_016926575.1 Anaerolineae bacterium
GTACCCACTTTACTACGTGCGGCTCGACAACGTCACCGATCCCGACTACCGCTTCCTTGAGCTGATCCGCGAGTTCAGTGGCGAAGAAGCAGCTCCGCCGTGCCTGCTGCCTGAGGCATACGCGGACCGCTGTCCGTAAGCTTTGATTTACCGAGGAGAGGTGTGGTTGCCACACCTCTCCTTCTCTTGGAAGATCGATCCGTGTTCGTAAGGGCGGGTCTTAGGACCCGCCCTTACGAACACTCTGGCTAAAGAGATTCAGAGAGGGTGTATCACCTATGGAAGATCGAATCATCCTGGAAACCCACGCGCTGAGCAAACACTTCGGCGGGATCGCAGCAGTGAGCGATGTCAGCCTCAAAGTGCGCGCCAACTCGCTGCACTCGATCATCGGCCCCAACGGTGCGGGCAAGACCACATTCTTCAACCTCGTCAGCGGCACGCTGAAACCGACCGCTGGGCGAGTCGTCTTCAAAGGCCACGACATCACCGGCCTGCCGCCGCACCGGGTCGTTCACCTGGGAATGGGGCGCTCGTTCCAGATCACCAACATCTTCCCCAACCTGACCGTGTTGGAGAACATCCGCCTGGCGGCGCAGGCGCTGGGGCGCGACAATTTCAAGTTTTGGGCGCACTACCGGCGCTTCCGGGCCTACGAGGAACGCGCGCACGAGGTCGTCCGGCAGGTTGGTCTGAGCGGCCGCGAGCTGGTGCTGGCGCGCATGCTGCCTCACGGCGACAAACGTAAGCTGGAGATCGGGATGCTCCTGGCCCCCAACCCCGAGGTGCTGCTGCTGGACGAACCGACCGCCGGCATGGCGTCCGAGGAGGTGCCCCGGCTGATGGAGGTGATCGAGCAGATTCGCGCGCAGGGTGACAAGACCCTCATGTTGGTCGAACACCGTATGGATGTGGTGATGAACGTCTCCGATTGGATCACGGTGATGCACCAGGGCCAGATTCTGGCCGAAGGCGCGCCGGCGGAGATTATGGCCAACCAAACCGTGCAGAGCGCCTACCTGGGCGAGTTGTACGGCGACTACGAGGTGATGTGATGACCAATATCCTCGAAGTGAATCACATCCACACCTTCATCGGACAGTTCCAGATTCTCGAAGGGGTGTCGCTGGACGTGCCCGAGGGGAGCATCACGGCGCTCCTGGGCCGCAACGGCGCGGGCAAGACCACCACACTGAAGTCGATCCTCGGCCTGACGCCGCCGCGCAGGGGCCAGGTGATCTTCGGTGGGCAGGAGATTCAGGGTCGCCGCGCCTACGACATCGCCGCACTGGGCATCGGCTACGTGCCGGAGCACCGCGCGGTCTTCACCCAGTTGACGGTGCAGGAGAATCTCAAGATCGCCGAGCGGAAGAAGGGTGACCTGGAGCGCAAGGCGGAGTTCATCTTCAGCCTGTTCCCCGACCTGAAGCGCTTCTATCGCCTGCCGGGGGGCAACCTCTCCGGCGGCCAGCAGCAGATGCTCTCGATTGCTCGGGCGCTGGTGCCAGACAACCACTTGCTGCTGATCGACGAACCGAGCGAAGGATTGGCCCCGGTTCTGATCGAGCAGCTCATGGAAGCGATCCAGCGCCTCTCGGCGGAGCTGACGGTCCTGCTGGTGGAACAGAACTTCAAGATGGCCAGTCACCTGGCGAGCCGCTACGTCATCATCGACGACGGGCGCACGGTCCGCAGCGGACTGATGCCCGACCTGGTCGGCGACAAGCAGACCATCCACCGCTACCTGGGCGCGGCGGTCGAAAGGGGGTGAGCGCGATGTGGAAACGGTATCGATCTGCACTGGTGTCGGTGGGCATCATCCTGGCGCTGGTCGTTTTGGCCTACGCGGGCCTGGGGGCCACCAAGGCGGCCTCGGTGCTCCTATCTGGGCTGACCCTGGCGGCGCTGTATTTCTTGATGGCCGCCGGGTTGTCGCTGATTTTTGGATTGATGGACGTGTTGAACTTCGCCCACGGGGTTCTGTTCATGGTGGGCGCTTACATTGGATACAGCACCTTCGGCAACCCGCGCCTGTTGTTGAACACGCTGCCGCTGGTGCTGACGCTCGTTGCCGGGGTGATGGTGGGGACGTGGGTGGCGCGGCCGCTGCACACGTGGGAGCAGGGCCTGCGCCGCCGCGTGGCAGCCGGTGAGGCCGGGTCAGGCGGAAGGCAGATCGCGGCGAACGTGTTCGCGCGGCTGACGCCCTCGTTGGCACTCGCCGTGCTGGGCATCGCCGTGGCCGTGTGGGCGGCGCGCGGCTTCCCGATCAGCAGCCTGGTGGCGTTCGAGACCACTGCGACGGGCGGCGCGATTTCCACAGCGGTGGCGCAGGAGGCGCTCGCGCCGATGCTTGGGCGGCTGGTGCGGCTGGCGCTGGCGGGGCTGCTTCTGGGGCCGGTCTTCATCCGCGGCGACGACGAGTCGCAGTGCAGGGGCGCGGCGTGGCGGCGCATCGCGGCGGTGGCGGCGCTCGTCGCGGCCGGCGCAGTGCTGCTCCTGGCGCGCGACCCGCTGGAAGGTTTCATGATGGGGCTTTCGATCGACATCCGCTTCGCCCTGGCGTTGCTCGCCGGGGCGATCACCGGCGCGCTGCTGGGCGGGCTGATCGAGTCCGTGCTGGTGCGCCCGTTCTACGGCAACGTCGTCACCCAGATCGTGCTGACGTTGGGCCTCTCGTTCGTGGGCGTGGAGCTGGTCGAAGCGGTGTGGGGGCCGGAAGGCCGCCCACCGATGGCCGTGCCCTCCTTCTTCGCCGAGAGCTGTCGCTCCCCCAACCTCTTCGCCTGGTTCACCGAGAGCTGCTCGTCGATCGACGTCTTGGGACGGGCTTTCCCCACGTACCGGCTGTTCATCATCGCCGTGGGTGTGGTGATCCTGGTGGCCGTGGGCGTGTTGCTGCGCTACTCGCGCCTGGGGATGATCATTCGCGCCGGGGTGCAGGACAGAGAGATGGTCGAGGCGTTGGGCATCAACGTGCGGCGGGTCTTCACGCTGGTCTTCGCGTTGGGCTCGGCCCTGGCGGCGCTGGGCGGCGTCGTGGCCGCTCCGTTCATCGGCGTCTATCCGGAGATGGGCGGCATCTTCCAGTTGCAGGGCTTCATCGCTGTGGTGATCGGCGGGATGGGCAGCTACCTCGGCACGGCGGTGGGGTCGCTGCTGATCGGGCTGGCGCGCGCCTTCGGCGACGCCCTGGTCACCGCCGGCATCACGTTCCCCTGGGCCGAACAGCCGTTCATGGCATCCCCGGCGCTGGCGCGAGCCTCGACCGTGTTGATCATGGCCGTCGTGCTGCTGGTGCGGCCGGCGGGAATCTTCGGCAAGAAGGAGTAGCGCGATGACAGAAACGACCAACCGCTTCGCTTCTTGGTGGCGTCAATGGTGGCCCGGCTTGGCCCTTTTCGCCTTCCTGGTGCTCTTCCCCTTCGTCGCCGGCCTGACGATGGGCGACCCCACCGCCGTCCAACCGGGGGCCGGTGGGTGGGAACGGCTGATTCAACTGGCCGAAAGCGGGCGGGCCAAGTTCTGGGAAGGGTTGATCATCCAGATGCTGATCCTGGCCGTCTTTGCCATGAGCTACGACCTTCTGCTGGGCTATACGGGCATCATTTCCTTCGGTCACGCGATGTTCTACGGGGTGGGCGGGTACACCGTCGGCATTCTGCTGAAGCACTTCGAGTGGCCGCTGGGGACGGCCATTCTGGCCGTGGTGGGGGTCGCACTGGTGCAGAGCCTGATCATCGGCGTGTTGTCGCTGCGCGTCAAAGGGGTCTACCTGGCGATGGTGACGCTGGCCTTCGCCGAGTTCTTCTATATCCTCTCCGAAGCCAGCGACTTTCGCCAGTACACCGGCGCGGACGACGGGCTGCACGGCATCTACGTGCCGCCGGCCCTCAGCCCCACCGATCATCGCGTGCGTTTCTACTTTTTGGCGCTGGCGTTTTTCGTGTTGATGTACCTGGTGGCGCGGCGGTTGGTGAATTCGCCCACCGGGCGGGTCATGGTTGCCATCCGAGAAAACGAGCACCGCGCCTCGGCGTTGGGCTACAACACCTTCGCCTACAAACTCGTGGCGCTGGTCGCTTCGGGGCTGTTGGCTTCGCTGGCCGGCTGTTTGAACGCCACCTACAACCTGGGCGTGAACCCTTCGTCTTTGAGCTCGGCCACGACGATCAACGTGCTGGCGATGACCATCGTGGGGGGCGTGGGGACGCTGATCGGCCCGGTGTTGGGCGCGTCGATCGTTCACTTGCTGGGGTACTTTCTGAACCGTGCCTTCGGCCCGGCGTGGGTGCTGTTGTACGGCGTGATGTTCGTGATGATCGTCGTCTTTCTGCCGTATGGCATCGTCGGAACCGTGCGGGCGCGCTCGTTCCAATGGCGCGCGGGGTGGCGCAGGTGGCTGGAGATGCTGGGGGTGGGAAAACGCACCGCCCCGTGATGGACTGGTCCGAAGATTGCTTGCCCTATGTGCGAGTTGGTTACGCTACTGTGATCGACTCGCACTTTTTATTCGTGCTACTTCGAACGTAGGTCGGTCTCAGACCGGCCCCTACCGACCGGCATTTTCTGCCCTTTGTGGTGGCCCCACCGGGGCCGTGGCGACTACTTCGAAAATAGCCCAAGGTTTTGTAGGGCGGGTTTCAAACCCGCCGACCCTCGGTTACCCTGACTTTGCAGGGGCTCCGCCCCTGCACCCCGCCGGGGAAACGGGTAAACCTGCGGTTTACCTTCCGGTTTCCCCGGACCCCTTTCGCAAA
>JAFGOJ010000088.1 GCA_016926575.1 Anaerolineae bacterium
ACGATGGCCTTGACCAGGCTCAGCCCCAGGCCGGTGCCCTCCACCGTGCGACTCAACGGGCTTTCCACGCGATAGAACGGTTCGAAGATGCGCGCCTGTTCGGTAAGCGGGATGCCCACCCCTTCGTCCGAGACGGTCACGACCAACTCGTCCAAACGCACTCGCCCCTGGATGCGCACACGCCCGCCGCCGGGGGAGTACTTGATGGCATTGCTGACCAGGTTGGTCAACACCTGCTCCAGCCGCCCCGGGTCCCCGTAAACCGGCGGCGTGTCGGGCCGGAAATGGACGCTCAGCGTGTGACGCGCCGTCTGAGGCTGAAACCGCCGCACGACATCCTCGGCTACGGCCCGCAAGTCCACCGGTTCCATTTTCAGCGGAATGCCGCCCGCCCGCAGGCGCGAGACGTCCAGCAAATCGTCGATCAGGCGGCACAGCTTCTGTGCCTCGCTGTCGATAGTCTGCAACCCCTGCTGCAACGTTTCCCTGTCCCAGTGGGCATCGGGCCGGTTCAGGGTTTCCGCGTACCCCTGGATGATCGTCACCGGCGTCTTGAGCTCGTGCGAGACGACGGAGACGAACGTGTTCTTCAGCCGGTCCGCCTCGCGGAAGCGGCTGATGTCGCGCACGTTGGCGATGATGTTGACCAGCCGCCCGTCGCGGTCTAGCAGCGGGGCGTAGGTGATGCCCACACTGACGTGCCCGCCACCGCGCTGCCGCAGGTCGCCTTCGACGTACAGCGGACTCGTCCCCCGCCGCCCCGCCGCCAGCGGCCACCCGCCCACAATCGCCCGCGCAAGGTCCATCTCGGTCTCCAAGCGCCGCCATTGGATGACCTCGTCGTGGTGACGGCCGACGGTCTCGGCCGCCGGCCAGCCGGTCAGTTCCGTCAGGGCGCGATTGAAGATCACGACGCGTTGGGAAGGCAACAACACCATCACGCCGTCGGCACTGTATTCGAGCACCGCGTCCAGACGCCGTTTCTCGTTCGCCAGGCCCTGGTACAGTTGCGCGTTGTGGACGGCGATGGCGGCCTGGTCGGCGAAGCTGTTCAGAATCGCGCGCTCCTCGGCGGTAAAGCTGCTGCCGTGGATGCGGAAGACGTACAGCACGCCGATCAAGTCCGGCCCGATAGCCATCGGCAGGGCGACCACCTGGCGCAACGGCAGCCCCGTCTCCAACGCCACCTGGTTCAACTTATCCGCCAGCCCGGGAATCAGAAAATCGGTGCGGCTGGCCTTCTCTGGGATGTCCGAAAGCAGCGCCGAAAAGTACCCTTTGAGGGGCAGCGGCAAACCATAGACCGCACGGATGGCGAACCCGCCGCCCCCCGCATCACGCAGGGCAATCAGACCGGCCTGCCCCGACAACAACGCAGCCGCCGCTTGGAGCACTTTCAACAGCACCGTGTCCAGGTCGAGCTGCGCCGTCAGGGCCTGGCTGATCTCCAACAAATAATCCCACCGGCGCGTCCTAAACAAGCCTGCTCCTCTAGAGATGCGGCAGGATCGCGTTCTCCAGGGCCTTCTTGGACTGGTTGCCCACGACGCGACTGACCTCCGCGCCGTTCTTGAACAAAATCAACGTCGGAATGCCGCGAATGCCCAAGCCGTTCGGTGTAGCCGGGTTCGCGTCCACGTCCATCTTCACCACGTTCAAACGCCCTGTGTACTCCTCGGCAATCGCCTCGACCGTCGGGGCGATCATCCGACACGGCATACACCAGCCGGCCCAGAAATCGACCAGCGTGGGCAGTTCGGATTCAAGTACCTGTTCCTTAAACGTCGCGTCTGTTACCTCGAACATATTCTTCTCCTAGTTTTTTATTTTTGGACACAAATGTATGCCAATTTTCTCAGATAAATAGCACGGCCGGCATCACCTGTGTCCAGTTATTGTCCCAAGGAAGGAATTATCCTACAGGGCAGGCCATCTGTCAAGTAAACCGGCCACGGTCTGAGGCAAGCCGTCGACCGGGTAGACCTCCCGATCCTTCTCCCAGCGCAACTTGATCTCCACCCCACCCGCTTCCAGGCTGCGCCGGCTGACCGTGATCCGCACCGGGCAGCCGATCAGATCCGCGTCGGCAAATTTGACGCCGGCGCGCTCCGACCGGTCGTCGTAGAGCACCGCGAAGCCCGCGCCGCGCAGCAGGCCGTAGATCTTCTCGGTCTCGATGGCCTCAGGATCGTCCGGCGCGGGGGCCAAGGTGACCAGGTGAACGTCGAAGGGAGCCAGCGCGGGGGGCCACACGATGCCGTAGTCGTCGTGGTGCGCTTCGATGACCGCCGCCAACAGTCGCCCGACGCCGATGCCGTAGGAGCCCATCACCACCAGTCGCTCCTGCCCCTCCGCGTCCAGGTAGGTCACGCCCATCGACGCCGAGTAGCGCGTGCCGAGCTTGAAGCAGTGGCCGAGCTCGATCGTGGGTTGAGCCGCCAGCGCCTCCCCACAGTGCGCGCACGGGTAGCCCGCCCGCGCCTGGGCAATGTCGACCAGCAGCGTGGCAGAGAAGTCGCGCGGGTAGTTGACGCCGGTCAGGTGATACCCCTCCCGGTTGGCCCCGGCGACGAAGTCGGTACCGGATTCGACCGAGCGGTCCGCCACGACCAGCAGCCCCTGCCCCTGCACGTCCATCCGCACGGCGAAGCCCACCGGCGAGGCGTAGCCGGGCACCGCGCCCACCGCCCGAATCTCCTCCTCCGTCGCGGGGCGCAGTGCGCCGCCGCCCAGGTGGTTCAACAGCTTGGTCTCGTTGACCTCCAGATCGCCGCGAATCATCGCAAACAGCAAGTCGGAGGACCCGTCGGGGCGCTCCCAGGTATAGAGCACCACCTTGAGCGTCTGGCGGGCGGGCACGCCGACGAAGGCCGCCACGTCGGCGATGGTGGGACAGTTGGGCGTCTCCACTGCTTCGGTTTGCGCCAGCACCGCCGCAGCGGGCGGCTGCAGGTGGAAGGTGGCCCGCTCGGCATTCGCCGCGTAGCCGCAGCCGGGGCAGACCAGGATTTCGTCCTCGCCGTGGGGGTTGGGGAGCATGAACTCGTGGGAGTCGGCCCCGCCCATCATGCCCGTGTCGGCTTCGACGGCGATAGCGCGCAGTCCGCAGCGCTCGAAGATGCGGTGGTACGCCGCCACCATGTGCGGATAGAAGCGATCGATGTCCTCGGCGTCAGGATGGAGGCTGTAGGCGTCCTTCATCCGAAACTCGCGCACGCGCAGCAACCCGCCGCGTGGGCGCGGTTCGTCGCGAATTTTGGTTTGGATGTGGAAGATGACACGCGGCAGGTCGCGGTAGGAATGGATCTCGCGCAGCGCCAGATCAGTGACGACCTCCTCGTGGGTCATCGCCATGGCGTAGTCGCGCCCCGAACGGTCCTTCAATCGCATCAGCGCCTCGCCGGTCGTCTCCCACCGCCCGGTTGCCTGCCACACCTCGGCCGGATTGAGCACGGGCATCAGCATCTCCTGCGCTCCGAGCGCCTCCATCTCCTCACGCAGAATGGCCTCGATGCGCCGGACGACGCGGTAGCCGATGGGCATATAGGTATAGATGCCCGCGGCCAGAGGACGAATCAACGCGGCGCGCACGGCCAATTGGTGGCTGATGCGCTCCGCGTCGGCGGGCGGCTGCCTGAGTGTGCGTCCAAATAGCTGAGAAATTTTCACGGAACCACCTCCAAGAAATCTAAGACGCGCGCCAGCACCGCCTCTGGAGCCAGCGCGTCGGTATTCAAGCATAGATCGGCGTGCGCACGCGCGTGGCCCAGCCGTCCGTTCAACGTGTGCCAGTATGGCGCGGGGAACTCACGTCCCTTGCGCCGCTGCGCCTCTGCGTGCGATACGTCGAGGTAGATCAAAACGTCGGGCGCGGCGATCAGCCGCCACATCTCCTGGACGTAGGAGTGCTCCTGGGCGATCTCGCGGGTGAGAATGCCACGCGCGCGCAGCGCGGCCGCCAGGGTGCTCTTGCCGGCCCCACACGGGCCGACCAGGCCCACGACCCGCTCGCCCATCACACGTCGCGGTGCCTCCGCAACCAACGCGGCCACGACAGGGCACGGGTGGGCGGGTCGGCGCGCGGCGTGGCGGCCGGCTGCCCCCGGCTGGCCCGGTCGAGCCGGGCCAGCGCGTCTAACGTGGCGAAGACGACAATCTGGTCGCCGCCCGCCAGCACCCGCTCCGGCACAGGGTGCAGATCCACCCCATCCGAGCCGCGGTACAAAATGATCGACACGTCCCACGTTTGCTCGACGTCGTTCAGGCAGCGCCCAACGAGGGCCGATCCGGCATCGACGCCGAGCGAACTGACGTTCAGCAGCACGTCGTCCACGTAGAAGGAGTATTCGACTGCGGCGCGGGTGGCCGCGGCAGCCAGCGCGGGCGCGGCCAGCGCAGACGTGCTGAAAGCGGTGTGGATGCCGAAGCCCTTGCGAATGCGCTCCGCCAGGCGCTGGTCGAACATACGCATGACTACTTTGATGTCCGGGTTGAGGTCCCGCGCATCGAGGGCGATTTCCAGATTGGTCAGGTCATCCTCGGTGCAGGCGACGATGGCCGAGGCGACGGCCACACCCGCTTTCTCCAACATATCGCGGTTGCGGGCGTCTCCGATCAGCACCGGCACGCCTTCCGCCTGAATCGCGTCCAGAAAAGGCCCCGTGGCGTCGCTTTCGACGCCGACGACCTCCTGCTGCATCGTGAGGAGTTGCAGGGCGACGCGATAGCCGACCCGGCCCAACCCACACACGACAACGTGGTTTCGATAGGTCGATGCCACCGCCACTTGCCAGGCCTCCTTTCTCTCCCGATGGGTAATCAACGCCGTGCCAAAACCGACCACGCCGTTGACGACCAAAATCAGCCCCAGGGCCGGCCACAGCAGAAAAACGGCCTGCGACAGCACGTGGCGCGGGTGCTCCAGAGGGGTTTCGAAAAACATCATGCTGAAAACGGCGTGGAGCGCCGTCCCCCAGCGCAGTTTGCCGGTCGCGTCCATTTGAGCCGGGCTGAGGGGGTCGTACGTCAGGTGCAGAATCAGTGTGCCTGTGACGAGGAGCAGGCAGAAGATGAGCAGGGTGAAGCGAAATTGAGTGAGGAGGACGCGAACGTCGCGCACGTACGCCCGCGCCAACCGCCCGACACGCGCCGCGTTGGTCATAGAGGGACACGCACCCACATACGGCGGACGTCGTCGGTCTCGTCTGGGCGCACGTGCAGGGCGAGCACGCTGATGTCGTCTCGCGGGCGATGGCCCTCCCGGTCGAGTGCGAGGCGCAGCAGCTCGTCGGCCATCTGTTGGGCGCTGAACTGCGAGCGAGCCATCTCTACCACTGCGGCAGGGACGTCCAACACCCCACCCCGATGTTCGCCGGCGACCTGGAGGCCGTCGGTGTAGACCACGACCGTCAGCCCGGCGCGCAGGTCCAACTCGGTCATCACCGGCTTCGTGCGCAGGTAAATGCCGACAGGCTGCGAGGGTTCGTCCAGCACCTGCACCTCGCCATCCGGATCGACGACGACGGTGGGGCAAGGGTTGTTGCGAGCCAGGACGACCGTGCGCGTGGCCAGGTCCACAGAGACGATGTTCAGCGTGGCAGAGACCTTCCCACCTTTGAAGGTGTGGAGGTAATCGTGGGCCGCGCGGGCCGCCGCGCCATCCCGCACCCCTTCGGCGAGTTCGGCGATGGCCTTGCGCACGACCAGATTGCTGATGGCCTTAGCTGCCTGCCCGGAGCGCTGGCCGTCGGCCAGGACGGCAGACAGCCCACCACGGGGTCGCTCGATGACCTCCAGCGTATCGCCGCTCTCGCTGGTAGCCCACTTCCCCACTTTGGCGACGGCGAGGTCTACCTGCACAGCCCGGCTCCTTACTCTACGCTGCCCGCCTCGACCTGGCGGCTGATCGCGCCCAGGCCGATTTCAATCTCTACGCCGGGCGCAATCTCCAGGCGCGCCATACTGGTCTCGCGATCCAGGTAGGTCAGCCGGCCGTAGATGCCGCCAATGGTGACGACGCGGTCGCCGGCCTGGAAGGATTCCATCTTCTCCTGATAGCGTTTGCGGGCCCGCCATTGGGACCAGAACATAAAGCCGCCCATCAAAACGACGAAACCGATCAACAGAAGTGTTTGATCCACACTGCCTCCTCTGTGCATAAAATAGCTACGTTTGTAACTTCTCAATAAAGCGGGGAGAAGATGGGGGTTTTGCGGGCGGCTTCGCCGCCCGCAAAACCCCCACCCCCC
>JAFGOJ010000491.1 GCA_016926575.1 Anaerolineae bacterium
CCCGGCGGGAGGGTGGGCATTTTCTGCCCTTTGTGGTGGCCGGGCCGCTACGCGGCCTAAGGCCGTGGCGACTACTTCGAAAATAGCACGTACCCGGTCGTCATGCCCGCTTTCGCGGGCATCCATCTGTACGCAAACTGGATTCCCGCTTACGCGGGAATGACGGCTTGGGCCGCGCCGCCATTTTCGTCCATCGGTTGTAAACGAAGAGATCACGTCCTCTGCTTCATCCTTTCGGCGGATCGGGCGGGCGGGCGGGCTGCGTCGGCGGGTGCACGTTACCGCCTCCGCCCGCCGGCTGGATCGCCCCCGGCACGCCCAACTGGCGCGTCGTGCCACCAAGGCGCTTGAACTGCAAGCGCGTCTGCCCGGCTTCGATCACCGCGTCGGGCTGGAGCAATACGCGCTGGTGCGGGCGAATCGGCATCCCGTTGATGCGCGTGCCGTTGGTGCTGCCTTCGTCGGTGACGTAGAAATTCGTCTGGTCCAACTGCACCGAAAAGTGCGGGTTCGAGGTGTACTCATCGTAGAGTGGAAAATCGCAGAACTGCGGGTCCCGGCCGACCTTGACCACCGGCGCGCCCAGGCGAAACTCGCGCCCCACGTTCGCACCATGGACAACGACCAGCTTGCCCGGCGCTTGCGAGGGCACCGTGCTCAGGCGCTGCGTCACGCCTTTGAACACGCCGGTGGTCTGCGTGACCACCTTCTTGGCGAGCTCGCCGCGCGTCTTGATCAACAAGATTAAGAGGAACAGGAACCCAATCGCGAACAGGGCCAAAATGAGCAGCAGCCACCAATAGCTCAGGAACCACTTCTCGGTCTCGTCGACCAGCGTGCGCTCGACGGCCTCCCAAGTGACGCGGATGGTCAGCGGTTCGCTCTCGATGCGTTCGCCGAGGTAGGGGTCCTCCGCCACCGCGACGAGCGTGACATCCCGCGTCACCGCCTCGCCGGTCGGCGTGACGACGCTGCTCACCTCCCAGGCGACGTCGAACGTAGGGGCGGCGGTGCTGGAGCCGACGCGCACGCCGCCGGCAAAGTAGACCACCTCCGCCGGGTCGCGCCGGATGCCATCGGGTGCGGTGAGCGCCACCTGCAACGGTACCTGGAGCGGGACGTAGCCGCCCAGGGTCGACGAATAGGGCACGGTGTAGGCCGCGCCTTCCGCCGGAGACGTCACAGCCAGGCGCGTCAGTTGGAGGCGCGAGGAAACCGTCCCGCTATCCGAACCGTCACCCAGGGCGGTGCCCAGCACACGCACGCGCACCTCGTAGTCGCCCTGCCGCCGCAGGAGCGGGAATGTGACGCGGTAGGACTGGCGCTGGGTGACGACATCCTCGAAGAGACCGAGCACGGCGGCGTCTGTCCCTGGGGTGTGCGAGACGTAGATGCCGTTCGTCTGCGCCGCCAGGGCCTCCAGATTGTCGGCGTCGGTCGGCCCGCCCTCCATGCGCACGGCGTAGAGCAGGATGTCGTTCTCCAGGCACTTATCGATGATGATCGTCTCGTGGGCCTCGCTGCTGAAGCGGTTGTCGATGCCATCGGAGAAGACAATGATGATCGGGCGGCGGGTGGCGAGCTTATCCTGGAGCGTGGCATCGGGGTTTTCGGTGAACCATTCGATGGCGCGGTCGATACCGTCATACAGGGGCGTCACTTCGTTGACCGGTTCCGTCCGCAGCGTGTTGAACTCGTTGCGGACAGCGTTGGGGTCAAAGTCGGTAAACGGCACGACGGGAGTGAGTCCGCCCTCGTCCCGCCCTCGGATGCCGATCAGGCCGACCATATCGGCACCTGCGCTGCCATCGATCTGGAGCATGTTCAACAGCGCCTCCATCAAGTCCACGGCCCGCCCGATGCGCGGGTCGCCGCTCCTGGAGATGCCGCCCCGGTCGACCACGATGACGACAGCCACGCCGGAAGTAGCCGTCGAGACCGCCGGCTGCACGTCCTCACCCGACACCTGCACGGCGAAATTGGCGTCGCTCAGCCCTTCGATGAACCGGCCGGTATCGGGGTCGATCACGGAAACGTGCATAGCGACGTTCGGGGGAGCGCTGGCGGCATCGGGACGTCCCAACATATCGACCACCGGCCCTACTCCCTGAGCCTGTCCTGACGCCTGAAAGAGCAACAGCGTCACAACAGAGACGAAAACCAGCACGGGCGCGCAGCGTTTCATTGACTGGGCCTCCTTACATCGTACTATGCGGCGACCTGGACGATGATGACCGTGATATTGTCTTCTCCGCCGGCCTGGTTGGCCGCTTCGACCAGCCGGTCGCAGGCCGCCTGAGGCGACGCCGACGCGCGCCAGATACGCCACGTCTCTTCGTCGGGGACCATGCCGCTCAAGCCATCGGAGCAAAGCAGCAGGGCCTCGCCAGGGGCCAGGCGGCGCTCGAAGATGTCGGCGTCCACGCGGGGCTTATCGCCAATAACACGGTAGACGACGTTGCGTTGCGGGTGAACGTGGGCCTCTTCCCGCGTAATTTGGCCGGTGGCGACGAGTCGTTCGACCAGCGAGTGATCAACCGTGATCTGAGTGATCCCCGTAGGGCTGAGGAGGTAGGCGCGGCTGTCGCCGACGTTCGCTATCGTTGCCATATCGCCGACCATAAGCGCCATCACGAGCGTATTCCCCATATCAGAAGAGGCTGCCCGTCCTTCTTCGTAGACGGTGTGATTTGCGGCCTGCGCCGCCTTCTTCAGCCAGTCGCCGGGTTCCGGCAGGGGTTGGCCGGTCGCGGCCGGGATCTGGATCTCCTGGGCCGTCACCTGCGCGATCGTGCGCACGGTCAGCGAACTGGCGACGTCGCCGGCGTCGTGGCCGCCCATCCCATCGGCGACCACGTAGAGGCCCACCGGCACGCTGACGGAGCGGTACACGGCGGAAGTTTCCACGGTCAGCATACTGTCTTCGTTCAGCGAGCGCACCTGGCCCACGTCCGTGCGCCGTCCGGCGACGAGATTGACGCTCGTCGGGCGGCGGATCTCCTGCAGGACGGCTTCCAATGCCGCAGCGAACTCGGCGGCGGTGGCGAACTTCCCCGGCGTCGAGAGGGCGTGGGCGAAGAGTTTCTTGACCGGCTCCGGCAGCGCCACCGGTGCAGCCTGTTGGGGCTGCCCCACCGCCAGGTAGAACAACACGTTGGCCAGGCCGGTCACGTCTTGGGCGAACACGTCCGCCGCGTCGGGTTCGGCGTCCGGCGGGATCACGGCAGCGGTGTACCACTGCCGCCAGTAGGCCTGCTTGTTGTCGAGCGCGACGTGGTCCAGGGTGACGTCGCGGATGGCGACGCGGTGGCGGTGGAGGTAGGCCATGGCCTGGGCCAGAGTGATGCCCCAGGTCAGAACCTTGTTGAGTTCCTGGGGGGTGGGAAGCGAGGTGGCCAGCGGCGGCGAGGACTCCGCTTCGATAAGATAGCTGCGCGGCGGGCCGTAGGGCGCTTCGACGAACGTGTCGTGGGGCAACAGCAAGCCCGCGTGGGCCAACTGCATCTGCAGCAACTGCGCCTGGGTCGTGAAGGCCTGGGGATTGGCGTTCTCGCGCGCGCTGTAGCGCAGGCGCAGGAACTCGTTGCCGGTGAGTTCCGCGCCGCAGGAATCGCAGAACCGCTCGTCGGGGTTTGCCACCGCCGCGTGACAGTTGGCACACAGCCGAACGGGGACCGCGTCCTCGACGACGTAGGCATTCGCGCCGTTCTGCGCTGCGACGATGCCGATCACCGCGTAGCGGCCCTGACGCAGCAAGGCCCCCTCGGGAAGTGGGGCAAAGGCGGACGACAGATCGGGCAGGGGACCGGTCTCCGGCAAGTTGCTGTGCACCACCGCCGGGCGAGGCAATTGTTTCGTGGCATAATCGGCCGTTGCGGGCAGCGACGCGCCGCAACGGTGACAGAAGCGAGCATTGGGGCGATTCTCGTAGCCACAAGTGGGGCAGTTCATGTCATGCCTCCTTCGTGCCGGCGCGGAAGACGAATTCGACCTCGCCGATTCCCAGCCGCCAGCCGTCGTACAGCCGGTTGAGGCCGGTGCGCCGCCCATTCACGTAGATGCCGTTCGCCGATTGGAGGTCCTCGACGATCCAGAGCCCCTCCTGGCGATAGATGCGCGCGTGCTGGCGGGAGACCGTTTGCCAGCCGGGGGTGCTTTCGGAAATGACCACGTCGTTCTCCGGCGCGCGGCCGATCGTGGCCTCGCCGGTTGAGAGATCGAAGCGCGGCACACCCGGCGCAACGCCCTCCAGGCAGGGGAAACCGGGCGTCGGGGGAAGCGGCGCACGTGACGGGAGCGGGGAAGGCGGCGGAGGTGTCGGTCGCGCACGCCGGCGCAGCGCCAGCACCAGGATCAGGATGATCAGGAGTGCGAAGAGGAACATCAACGCGAAGATCAGCACGGCCCGCAGGGTGTTCTCGGCCAGCCATTCGCGCACCTGTTCAAGGATAGATGGTTGGGGTGTGGGGATAGGAGTGGGGGATGGGGCGAGGGTAGGCAGTGGCGGGAGCGGCGTCGGCGTGGGAGACGGGGTAGCGGTAGGTGAAGGAGGGAGCGGCGTTTCGAGCGGGCTGGGCGGTTCTGTTTCGGGGGCGGGCGTCAGCGTCGTCGTCGGTTCGTCCAGCACAGGTGCGGGGGCGAGCACGGCGACGGCATCGCTGGCCGTCAGCGTGGTCGTTCCGGTCAACCCGGCCGGGTCGATAAAATCGAAGTCGATCGTGGCGGTGAACAGAAGCCGGTCCACCGCGTCGTCGAGCACCCGCACGCGCGCGGTCCGAGTCACCACCAGAGATGGCATCGGGATATCCCACACCACGGCCTGGTCGGTGGGATCCAAAGCAGCCGCAGAAGGAATCAGGACGCTCAGGCGGAGGTGCGTCGCTGTGACGTTGCCGGTGTGGGTAACCTTGGCGGTGAGCGTGACATACTCCCCCGCCATCACTTGCGGCGGCTGCGGCGCAATTCTCAACCCGACCTCTGGGGCTTCCTGGAACGCTCCCGACGTTGCTGGCGACGCGGCCCACAGCGGCGCGACCACTCCGACGGTGAACAACAACGTCAGCCCTGCCACCACGAGAAACTGCTTCATCACTTGACGTTTCATCCCTCGTCTCCCTCACGGCTAGAGTTCCATAGACATCGACCACCCAGGCTATGGACCAAGAAAAGCGTGCGCCTCGCCGGTGCACGATAGAAGCAAGCGATTGGAGAGGCTATTCAAGGCAGGCGGTCGAGCACAACGGCGCCCAGGGACCCGCCACTTTTACATATTGTAGCCTACAAAACTGAGATTGCAAGTATCTGTTGGGAGAAGGGGGCATTTGCTCCTGGGGTAAAGAAGAGAGGGTTACTTCAAGGCCGGCAATCTTAGGGTGAAGATGGTCCCTTTGTTCTCGGCGCTCTCGAACGTGAGCTGACCGCCGTACGCCTCGACGATCGTATGGGCGATGAAGAGGGACACACCGACCGCGCCTTCCCTCAAGTGCGTGGTGAAAAAGGGGCGAAATATGTGTGAGCGGTCGCTATCTGAAATGCCACAGCCGTTGTCTTGCACACGCACGACGGCGTCCCCGGCCTCGACGTCGGTGGCAACGTGGATCTGTTTGCGGTAGGTCGCACGCGCGACCTCGCCTGCCGCAACCCGTCGCGCCATCTCGCCCACGGCGCACCCGGCATTGTCGACCAGGTACGCCATCACTTCTTGCAACAACCGGGGCTCCCCCAGCACCGCGGGCAACCCGTCGCAGAGTTGCATGCTGACGGCGACCCCTTGCTCGGCCAGCGCTCCGGCTGCCTGCTCCAAACTCTGGCGTACCACGCGGTCCAGATCGACCTGGGTGACCTTCCAGCGGGTGAGGCGGCTGAACGTGCGCAGTTGGTTCATCGTCTGCCGGCTGACGGCGATCTCGTCGATCAAATCCTGGCCGACCTTATACACGTCTTGCCACAGGGCCAGGGCCTCGGGAGACAGCTCACCCGCTCCCATCTTCCTGGCGCGTTCGACGAGGCGTTTGAGGTACTCAGCTTCGAGGAGGATCGTGGCCAGAGGTTGGTTCATCTCGTGGACGATGCCCGAGGCCAATTTGCTGACCAGCGGCAGGGCCATCGAGCGGGCCGCGATAGCCTGTTCGACCTGTTCGGCTGCGCTGGCGCGCAGAGCGGTCGCTTCGCCTCCCCCGGCCTGCCAACGCAGCTTTTCGTGCACGCGCTGCAACGCCGACTCCAGCGTCTCCCGGTCGATCGGTTTGACCAGCACGTCGGCTGCGCCGGCGCGCTCCGCTGCCTCGGCCTCCTCGCCGCTGTTGTATCCGGTGATCAGGATCACCGCGGCCTCGGGCATACGCGCGCGGATGGCTTCGAGCAGCGCCAGGCCGCCCATGTGGGGCATATTCATGTCGATCAGCACGATGGAAGGGCACTCTCGTTCGCAAATGGCGAGCGCCTCTTCTCCGCCCCGTGCCGTCAGCACGACGTATCCCGCCATCTGGAGGTTCCTGGCAAAAGCGCGCAGCACGCGCTCGTCGTCATCCACCACCAATATCCGCTGCGTCATCGACCTCTCTCCGTCACGGAAAGGCACCGCGCTATCGCAACACAAATTCTACTCCTGACCGCCCGAGTGTGCAAGTAAGAGCGAAACTGCAGCGTGCCTTTACGGCCTGTTTTCGAGACGCCGAAACCGTTCCGCGAACCGGGCGCACGCCTTGCGCAGAGCGGCCTCCGGTTCCACCTCCAAACGGCGCGCCCGTTCAGCCAGGGCCAACAACATATCTCCCAACGCGGTTTCCCTGTCTTCCGGCGGCAGTTCTGCTATGCCGTCCATCATCTGTTCGAACGCCCCATCCGTCTCCACCGCCGCGGGCGTCCAATCGAAGCCGGAGCGGTCAGCTCGCTCGCCGTACAGGTAGGCCTGCTGCAACGCGGGCAGCGCGCGCGGCACACCATCCAGCAGCGATGTGCGCTCCGCCTTTTCCGCCCGCTTCAAGCGCTCCCACCGCTCCAGCACGTCGGCCGCGCCGTCCACCGCCACGCCGCCCCACACGTGAGGGTGGCGGTACTTGAGCTTGGCGTCGATCCCGGCGATGACGTCGACCATGCGGAAGTCGTCTTCCTCCGTGCTGATCTGTGTCTGGAGCAGTACCTGGAGCAACAAGTCGCCCAGTTCCTCCTGAAGAGCGTCCACATCCCCCGCATCGATGGCTTCGGCAGCCTCGTAGGCCTCTTCCAACAGGCCGGTGCGTAGGCTCTCGTGCGTCTGTTTCTGGTCCCACGGACAGCCGTCGGGCGCGCGCAGGTGGGCGACGGTCTCCTGCAAGCCCTCGAAACTGCTCACCGTGGGCAGCGGCGGGACGTACAGCGTCGTCAGGTGCGCCACGTCCTGCCGGTCCAGCTCGAATAACGGCAGGCGAACCACTGCCGCGTCTGCGCAGCCGGCGGCATGAACGAGCGCCACAGGGTGCTCGTCGGGATACTGATTCATCAGCGTCAATTTGAGATCGGAGGTCAGGGCGCGGCCGTAGACCTGCCCCACCAACGCAGGCAGGTCGGGGTTCAGCGGGGGATGGTGCTGCGCGGCCAGGTCGATGGCGTCGCAGACTTGCAGGCCATCGAGCGCGTCGATCTCCAGGGCCGTCAACGTCGGTCCGACGAAACTCAGGCCCTCGACAACGCGCACGGGCACGTCAGCATCACGGGCCGCCGCCAGGATGCGCAGGACCGTCGATTCGCCCACCAGCGGGTGGCCCGGCACCGCGTAGAGCACGCCCTGCGGCCGGCTTGCCAGCGCAAGCACCTGCGCGGCGATGGTGCGGTAGACCGTGTCGAAGTCCTCCGCCGCGTCGTACAGATCATCGAAAGCGTGCAGCGTCAGATGGGCCGGCAGTCCGGCAACGGTGGGATGGCGCGCAGTTCGCAGCCACACCTCCTCCGCCGCTACCAGCACGTCCCACGCGGCCCGCGTCAGCAAGCTCGGGTCGCCCGGCCCCAGTCCCAAGATCGTCAGCGTCATGCATCGCCCTCCACAGTCGCCCCAATCAACACGCACAAGAAGCGGGGAACCATCCAGCCCCCGCTTCTTGGAACCAAGCGTAACGAACGACAGGCGTATTGAGTTTACCGCTTCGTGTACTGCGGTGCCTTACGGGCGCGCTTGAGACCGGGCTTCTTGCGTTCCTTGATCCGCGCGTCGCGTGTCAGGTAGCCGCTGCGGCGCAGCACAGGGCGCAGCTCCGGATCGAGCTTCAGCAGTGCGCGCGCGACCCCTAGGCGGACCGCGTCGGTCTGGCCGGAGACGCCCCCACCCAGCACCTTGACGGAAACGTCGAAACGGCCTTCCATCCCCACAACCTTGAGTGGTTCCAAGAGACGCTCGGCATCACCACTACGGGTGAAGTAATCCAACAACCGCTTACCGTTGACCACGACGTCGCCCTTGCCATCCGCATAGAGACGCACGCGGGCGGTCGACGTCTTCCGGCGGCCCACACCTTCGTAATAATAGCGTTCAGACATAGTACATTTCCTCCGTTACAGCTCCAAAGGCTTCGGCTGTTGCGCCTCGTGCGGGTGATTCGGCCCGGCGTACACCTTGAGCTTTTTGAGCATCTGCCGCCCCATGCGGTTCCTGGGCAACATCCCTCGCACGGCGAGGGAGATGACGCGCGTCGGGTGCCTGGCCAATTGGTCGCGCAACTTGATCTCTGTCAGCCCTCCGGGGTATCCCGAGTGGCGATAGTACATCTTTTGATCCAGCTTACGCCCGGTGACGTGGACTTTCTCGGCATTGATGACGATGATGTAATCCCCGGCATCCCACGAGGGCGTATAGATCGGCTTATGTTTACCGCGAAGGTAGCGGGCGATCTCCGTCGCCAGGCGTCCGAGCGTTTTGCCCTCGGCGTCGACGACATACCATTCCCGTTCGATCTCGCTAGGTTTTGTTACGTAGGTTTTCACCCTGACTCACTCCTGCTTTAATATTTCACTTCGACCAGACAAAGCCCGTGTGGCGGCGCGGCGGGGCCAGATTGAAGCCGTCCGCGCGCGGCCAGCACGTCTTGAAACTCTGCGACCGTCATCCGCCCCAGGCCGACTTGAAGCAGCGTTCCCACGATACGGCGGACCATACGGTAGAGGAACGCATTCGCCTCGATGTTGAAAAACAGCCACGGCGGGTCGCTGTGCCACGTCGCCTGCATCACCTCGCGCACCGTATTATCCCCTTTCGGGGGAGTGCCGAAGGCGGCGAAATCGTGCCATCCCACCAGCATCCGGGCTGCCGCTTCCATAGCCGCGAGGTCCAGCGCCGCAGCCACATGCAGGCTCGTGCGGCGCACCAACGGCGAGCGGGTCGGGTGACGGTAGATCGTGTAGCGGTAGCGACGGCTACGGGCGTCGTAGCGGGGGTGGAAGCGCGCGTCCGCCGCCGCCACGTCCCGCACCGCCACATCGGGCGGCAGCACCGCGTTGAGCGCGCGTTGGAGCGTCGCCAGCGGGTGTCGCCACTCGGTGTCAAAGGCGATGACCTGCCCTTCGGCGTGCACCCCCGTATCCGTGCGTCCTGCGGGCAGCAGGCCGATCGTCTCGCCCGTCACCTGGGCCAGCGCGGCTTCCAGAGTCCCTTGAACCGTCGGGGCGCTGGCCTGGCGCTGAAACCCCTGGTAATCCGTTCCGTCGTAGGCGACGACCGCCCGAACCCGCATACCGATCCGATAGAGTTGTTAGAGTACGAGCTAGTCCTTCTTGACCAGTTCCAACACAGCCATGGGGGCGGCGTCGCCCTTGCGCAGGCCCAATTTGACGATGCGGGTATACCCGCCGGGCCGTTCCATGTAACGCGGCGCGATTTCGTCGAACAACTTTTCCACCAAATCGATGCGCTTGCCGTCCGGCGCGCCGATCCAGCGATTCAACTGCTTGGTTGCCATCCGGCGCGCGTGGACGCCCTGAGCGGGGTCGTCCTCGGCGGCTTTCAGGCCACGCTTGGCCAGCGTAATCAGCTTCTCCGCTTGTCCGCGGATGGCGCGGGCCTTAGCTTCCGTGGTCTCGATGCGCTCGTGATGGATGAGCGACGAGACCAGATTCCGATACAGTGCGCGCCGTTGGGCGCTCGAACGATTGAATTTCTTTCCCGCAACGCGGTGTCGCATCCCAAACCTCCACACAGCCCAGGCAGCGCCTAGGCGTCCTCTTCGTCCAGATAATCCAGGTAATCCAGTTCTTCGAGTCGGTCGCTCAACTCGGTCAGCGATTTATCGCCGAAGTTGCGGATGCGGAGCATGGCGTTCTCGCCTTCTCTCAGCATATCCAGCACCTCACCGACCTTGGAGATGCCGGCGCGTTTGAGCGCGTTGAAGACCCGCACACTCAGCCCCAACTCATCGATGGAGGCGTCGTAGATACGGGTCGGAATACCCTGTTCCTCTTCAATGGGTTCCAGTGCTTCTTCTTCTGTGATGCCGGCGACGAGTCGGAAGTGGGTGACCAGGATACGGGCGGCCTCTTTAACGGCCTCCAGGGGCGACATACGCCCGTCGGTCCATACCTCCAGCGTCAGCCGGTCATAGTTCGTCATCTGGCCCACGCGCGCGCGATCGACGTCGTAGGACACGCGGCGGATCGGGCTGAAGATCGCGTCCACCGGCAGTTCTCCCACAGACATTCGTCCGCGCTCTTCGGACGGGGAGTATCCCCGTCCGCGCTCGACGGTGAATTCCATCTCCACTCGAGCCTGTTCGGAGTCTGTGCTAAACAGGTAGAGGTCAGGGTTGAGGATTTCGATCTCGGGGGGCGCTTTGATATCGCCAGCCGTCACGATGCCCTCTCCCTTGGCCTCCAACGTCATCCGCATAGGTCCCTCACCCTCCATCACCAGGCTTAGCTTCTTGATTTGAAGGATGATTTGGATCATATCTTCCCGGACGTGGGGGATTGTTGTAAACTCGTGCGGCACGTCCAGAACACGGACAGACGTCACCGCTGCGCCAGGCAACGAAGAATACAGCACGCGCCGCAGCGCGTTGCCCAACGTAGCGCCGAATCCATTCTCCAGCGGACCGATGGCATACCGGCCATATTGCTGGGACGTAGCTTCCGTTTCAATTTTGGGCAGTACGGATGTTACCACCCTCGCCTCCCTCCGTCGAGTTCTCGCATATCTACCGCGAGTAATACTCTACGACCAGTTGTTCGTCGACCGCGATATCGATATCTTCCCGCTTGGGCACCATCAGCATCCTTCCTGCAAGCCCATCCGGGTCTAAGCGCAACCAACCGGGCACCTTCTGTCCATCCAGAATTTCGACGCGTTCCTTGAAGTAATAACGTTTACGGCTTTCTTCCCGCACGGCAATTGCGTCGTTAGGACTCACAACCATCGAAGGGATCGTCACGCGCCGGCCATTGAGTGTAAAGTGTCCGTGCTGGACCAACTGCCGCGCTTGCGCGCGAGAGTCGGCGAACCCCATCCGATACACCACGTTGTCCAAGCGCCGTTCCAACAAGACGAGCAAGTTTTCACCGGTGAGTCCAGACAGCCGTTCCGCCTCACGGAAATAGCGCCGGAACTGTCGTTCCAGCACACCGTAGATGCGTCGCAGCTTCTGCTTTTCCCGCAACTGCAGCGAGTAGTCTGTGGGGCGGCGGCGGCGGAAGCGTGCCAACCGTCCATGTTCTCCTGGCGGGTAGTCGCGCCGTTCGAGAGCGCACTTTGCCGAATAGCAGCGCGCACCCTTCAAAAACAGCTTCTGGCCTTCCCGACGACACAGCTTACAAACAGAGTCTCTATACCTGGCCATACTCCTCCAAACTCCTTAATTATACCCGACGTTTCTTTGGAGGCCGGCAGCCGTTGTGAGGAACCGGCGTCACATCCGTGATCGCAACGATACGCAGGCCTGTCGCTTGCAAGGAGCGAATAGCCGCCTCGCGTCCAGGGCCTGGCCCCTTCACATACACCTCTACCTCGACCATCCCGTTATCCATCGCATCTCGGGCAGCGCGCTGGGCCGCCTGGCGTGCCGCAAACGGCGTGCTCTTGCGTGCCCCTTTGAATCCCACGGAACCGGCGCTCGCCCAGTTGACTACGTTCCCATTGGGATCAGTCATCGTGACAATCGTATTGTTAAACGTGGCGTGAACGTGGGCCTGACCGCGCGGCACATTTCGCTTGACACGACGCCCCGTACTCCCTTTTCTCGTTCGCTTCATATTACCTCCAAAGGCGCTCACGTGGCCGATGCTCCCCAAAGGGGATGCATCCGGTCACGCTATTTACTTTTTCTTCGATCCACGACGGCGACCACGACCGGCAACCGTCTTCTTGGGGCCTTTGCGCGTGCGCGAGTTGGTGCGCGTGCGCTGTCCACGCACGGGCAAAGAGTGTCGATGCCGCAGCCCACGGTAGCACCCGATTTCCATCAGGCGCTTGATGTTCATCTGCACCTCACGCCGCAGGTCGCCTTCCACTTTGAAGTCACGGTCGATGACTTCACGCAGCCGCGCGACCTCGGCCTCGGTCAAGTCCTTGATCCTGACAGCCGGATCGATCTGAGCCCTCTGCAAAATTTCTTTGCTCGAAGACCGACCGATGCCGTAGAGATACGTAAGCCCAATCTCGACCTGCTTGTTCCGGGGCAAGTCAACCCCTGCAATACGTGCCATGACGTCCTCCGTCCTTAACCCTGTCTCTGTTTATGCTTGGGGTTCTCACAGATGACCCGGATGACACCCCGTCGCCGAATGATTTTGCACTTAGGGCAAAGCTTTTTCACAGAAGGTGATACTTTCATCTCTTTCTCCTCTTGCCTTCACGATAAGCGGGTCAGAATCTCTGCTTCCCCGTCTTGTACCAGGATAGTATGCTCGAAGTGAGCTGTCAACTTTCCGTCAGCCGCGATCACCGTCCAGTTGTCGTCGAGCACACGCACCCTCGGGGAACCCGATAAGACCATCGGTTCCAGTGCGACCGTCATACCGGCGCGGAGTCGAACCCCCCGGCCCCGCTCGCCGAAATTCGGCACCTGCGGGTCCTCGTGCATCTGGCGACCGATACCGTGTCCGGTGTACTCCCTCACGACGTTCAACCCGTGCCGCTCCACGTACTCCTGGATGGCGGCGGAGATGTCGCCGGTGCGATTCTTTGCCTTCGCCGCAGCGATCCCGGCGTAGAGCGACCCTTTGGTTACGTCCAGCAACCGCTGGGTCGACGCATCTATCTCGCCGATCGGCAGCGTCACCGCTGCATCTCCGTGGTATCCCTCGTGAATGGCCCCCACGTCCACGCTGAGGATGTCTCCCTCCTTCAGAACGCGGTCCGATGGGATGCCGTGTACCAACTCCGCATTGATCGACGCGCAGATCGTGGCCGGGAACGGGTTCGGGCTGCCGGGCGGATAGCCTTTGAAGGAAGGGATTGCGTGATGATCCCTGATCAGCGTCTCCGCCATCGCATCAAGCTCCGCAGTCGTCACCCCAGGCACAGCCTGCTCGCGCATCAGCTCCAGGACCTTGGCTACGATGTAGCCGGCCTGACGCATTTTGTTAAGTTCCTCAGACGACTTCAAGTGAATCATTGAATATGGCCTTGAAAGGCCGATTTACCGCCGGATGAACCCTTCGTAGTGGCGCATCAGCAACTGAGCTTCCAACTGGCGCATCGTATCCACGACCACGCCCACCACGATCAGCAGGCCAGACGCCGTGATCAACAACACCGTCGTCTGCAGGAACAACTGGGTAATGAACGGCAGAACCGCCACCGCGCCCAGGAAAAAGGCGCCCACCAGTGTCACCCGCCGATAGACGCGGTTGATGTAGTCCTTGGTCCAGCCACCCGGACGGATGCCGGGAATGAACCCACCCTGGCGCTGCAACATCCCTGCCATATCCTGCTGCTCGACCTGGACGAAGGTGTAGAAGAAGGTGAGCCCAAAGACGGCCAGGAAATAGAGCAAGGCGTACAGCATCGTGGTGTACCACTCCGTCGTATTGCCGCTGAAGAAGCTCATCATGCTGCTGGCGAAATTCGCCACCCCCTGGTTCTCCGATGCAATGAAGAACTGTGAGACGGTCGCCGGGAAGATGAGCAGCGACTGGGCCAAGATCAGGGGGATCATCCCCGCGGTGTTCACCCGCAGCGGAATGTGGGTGCTGCCCCCGGAGTACATCCGGCGGCCGCGCACACGCTTGCCGTATTGCACGGGAATGCGGCGCTGGCCTTCCTGGACGTAGACGATTACGAACACAATCGCCACCGTAAGGATGAGGAAGAACAGGATCCCCCACACCCCATCTGACGTATAGATGCTCATCAGGTTGTCGGGCATACGGGCGACGATACCGCCGAAGATGATCAGCGAGATGCCGTTGCCGATGCCCTGCTCGGTGATCAGGTCGCCCAGCCAGACCGCGAACATCGTGCCGGCCGTCATCGCCACCAGCACCGAGATCGTCGGCAGGATGTTCTGGGGGGCGTTGAAGCCGAAGTTGGGCAACACCAAGTTGCCGGCCACGCTGGCCTGGTTGAAGAGCTGCGCCTGACCGAATGCCATCAATGCCGCCAGCGGCACCGTGATGTAGTAGGTCCACTGGTTGAGCTTGCGCCGCCCGGCCTCTCCCTCTTCCTCACTGATCCGCTGCAGGGCCGGGATGACCGGAACGAGCAACTGGATGATGATAGAGGCATTCACGTACGGGTTGATTCCCGTTGCCAAGACCGAGAACCTAGCTACCGCGCCACCTGAGAGCAGGTCCATCAAGTTGAGCATCTGTGAGACGCCCGAGCCGCCACCCAGCGCTTGTTGCAGGGCCTGGGCGTCGATGCCCGGCACCGGCACGTGGGAAGCTGCGCGGAAGATGATCATAATCAGCAACGTGTAAAAGAGACGCCGCCGCAGATCAGGTAATCGCAAGGCATTTCGTAACGCCTGAAGCATCGTTTATTCTCCGTTATCCCTTAGCGGGTCTGACGACCACCGCGCTGCCAGGGAAGCTCCTCGACCGTTCCGCCGGCAGCTTCGATCTTTTCGCGGGCGCTGCCCGAAAAGCGATGGGCGTGCACGACCAGGGGCTTTTCGATCTCGCCGCGCCCCAAGACCGCCACCAACTCGTCGGAGCGTTTGATGATGCCAGCCGCCACCAACGCGTCGGGCGTCACGATGGCCCCATTTTCGAACCCGTTGAGGCGTTCCACGTTCACCGACGTAAACCGAACGCGCCAGGGATCGCGGAATCCCACGCCGCGGGCGAAGGGCAGTCGCCGCACCAGGGGCAACTGGCCGCCTTCGAAATATGCAGACACGCCGCCGCCGCTCCGAGCGCGCTGGCCTTTCGTTCCCTTACCAGCCGTTTTACCTTGACCGGCAGCCGTGCCGCGACCGACTCGCTTGCGAGACTTTGTGGCACCTTCAGCCGGTTGCAATTCGTGCAACTTCATGCTTGAACCTCTTCTAGCTCTATGAGATGCTGCACCTTAGCGACCATACCGCGAACTGCCGGCGTATCCGGCTTGTCGACCGCCTGGTTCATTCGGCGCAGCCCCAGCGCCCGCAACGTCCGCTTCTGTCGTTCAGAATAGCCGATCGGGCTCTTCACCAGTTTGATCCGCAGGGTGTTCTCGCTCATTCCCGCCTCCAGAAAGGCAAGACGTTGGCTTCCGGAACACCGCGATCGCGCGCCACTTCCTCGATCTTGCGCATCTGTTCAAGGCCATCCACGGCGGCCTTGACCACATTGGGAATGTTGGCGCTGCCCATGGACTTGGTCAACACGTCCCTGACGCCGGCAGCCTGCATTACCGCGCGCACACCGCCGCCGGCGATCACGCCCGTGCCGGGCGCGGCTGGCTTGATCAACACCCTGGCCCCGCCGCATTCGCCGACGATCTCGTGCGGCACCGTCGTTCCGGCCAACGGGATTGGCTTCATGGCCCGGCGTGCCCTCTCGACGGCCTTACGGATCGCGTCCGGGACCCCGCGCGCCTTTCCCACACCGATGCCCACGTTCCCGTTGTTGTCGCCGACGACGGCGATCACACGGAACGCAAAACGACGCCCGCCTTTGACGACCTTGGCAACGCGCGCGATGTGCACGACGCGCTCGTCCAGTTCATCCCCTCGTTGCTCTTCAAAAACCTCTCGATCTCGCACAGGACCCCTCATCCTTTCTCTAGTCGGTTAGAAGTCCAGGCCGCCCTCTCGGGCAGCATCGGCCAGGGCCTTCACGCGACCATGGTATTTATAACCTGCCCGGTCGAACACCACCTGAGTTACGCCCTCTTCGAGCGCTCGAGCAGCCACGATCTTCCCAACCATCTTAGCCTGGTCTGTTTTGCTCAGTCCTTCCAACTGCGCGCGCATTTCTGAATCAACCGTCGAGGCTGAAGCCAGCGTGTGATGACGTGTGTCATCGATCACCTGCGCGTAGATGTGATTGAGACTCCGAAAAACGTTCAGGCGCGGTCGCTCCGAGGTGCCGAAGACAGTCTTCCGCACGTGCTTCCGGCGACGCAAACGCCCTTCCCGACGATTCAGCTCACCCATACCTTTTCCGCTCCTACTTCGTCTTGCCGGCTTTGCCGCTCTTGCGGCGCGTGCGCTCATCGATGTAGCGAATGCCCTTGCCGTTGTAGGGCTCTATGGGGCGCTTGGACCGAATGATCGCCGCCATCTGCCCCACTTGCTGTTTGTCTGGGCCTTTCACCGTGATCACCCGCGTGCGTGCATCCACCTCAAACGTGATGCCCGCAGGCGGCACGATGTGCACAGGATGCGAATACCCCAAACTCATCATCAAACTGCCATCGGGTTGCAGGTCGGCCCGGTATCCCACGCCGTTGACCTCCAACTGCTTCTGGAACCCCTGCGAAACGCCCGCGACCATGTTGGACAGCAAAGCGCGCGTGAGTCCATGGAGTGCCCGGTGGCGCTGTTCATCCGTCGGCCGGTGAACCAGCAGGGCATCTCCTTCCTTCTCGATACGCATCGACGGGTCGAAAGTCTGAGTCAATTCGCCCTTAGGCCCTCGAACTTCCACCCGGCTCCCCTTGATTTCTATCGTCACCCCAGGGGGCACGGGGACTGGCATACGTCCAATCCGCGACACAGCAACCTCCTCGTCGTTTTCTACCAGACGTAGCAGAGAATCTCGCCACCCACGCCCAATCGACGAGCTTGCTGCCCGGTCAGGACGCCTTTTGGTGTGGAGAGAATCGCGATGCCCATACCGCTACGCACCCACGGAATCTCGTTCGCACGGGTGTAAACGCGGCGACCAGGCTTGCTCACCCGCTCGATGCCGGTGATCACCGAGCGGCGCTCTCGCCGCTCGCCCACGTACTTCAAGTAGATCACCAGTCGGTAGCGGGGTTGCTCGCTTCGTTCCACAACCCGGTAGTTCTCGATGTATCCCTCGTCCTTGAGGATACGTGCAACGGCCACTTTTAGCTTGGAGGAAGGCATATCCACAACCGAATGCTCCACCATCATGGCATTGCGTATACGTGTCAACATATCTGCAATCGGGTCTGTTACCGTCATCAATCTGTCCTTACCAACTAGACTTTTTCAGGCCGGGGATCTTTCCCTCTAGCGCCAATTCCCGCAAACAGATGCGACATAGGCCGAACTTGCGGTAGTACCCCCGCGGGCGGCCACATCGCTCACAACGGTTACGCACTCGGACCTCATACTTACGCCTGGTTTCCCGGATCGGCAAGCTCTTCCGTGTCATCCAACCCCCTTAACTTGTCTGACGGAACGGCACTCCGATCAATTCGAGAAGACGCCGTCCTTCTTCATCTGTCCTGGCCGAAGTCACAATACTGATTTCCATCCCCCGGATCTTGTCGATCTTGTCGTAGGCAATCTCCGGGAATGCCAGTTGTTCCCTCAAGCCAATAGTGACGTTTCCATGCCCATCGAAAGCGGCCGGTATCCCCCGAAAGTCGCGCTGCCGGGGAAGCACCACGTTGCACAGCCGGTCCAAAAAGGCCCACATGCGATCCTTGCGCAACGTCACTTTGACGCCGATGGCCCGCCCGGCGCGCAGCTTGAAGCTGGCGATTGACTTGCGTGCCCGCGTGATGATCGGATGCTGCCCCGTGATCGCCTCCAGGTCCTGCACGATGTAGTCCAGGGCCTTAGGGTTATCCAGCGCTTCGCCAGCCCCTACGTTCACGACGATCTTTTTAATGGCAGGGACTTCCATTATGTTCCCGTAACCGAACTCTTCCATCAGAGTCGATCTAATCTCATCTCGATAACGTGCCTGCAATTGCTGCATTCCCTTACTCCATCCTGCGGACTAATCCAACTCTTTGCCGCATTTCTTACACACGCGCACCTTCGTTCCGCTCTCTTCCGAAAAACCGACGCGCGTTGGCTTGCCGCACGCAGAGCAGACCAGCATGACGTTGGAGATGTGGATGGGCATCTCGAACTCGATGATACCCGGCTGCACCTCTCCACGCCCCGCTCGAATCGGACGTTGGTGCTTCTTGACAATATTCACTCGGGAGACAACAACCCGATTCTGCTTAGGCAGAACGCGCATCACTTCGCCGCGCATCCCCTTGCTATCTCCGGTAACAACCTCTACTGTATCGCCCTGCTTAATCCGGCGCACCATCCTACTCCTTGAAAACCCGGCTCTAAAGCACTTCTGGAGCCAGAGAAATGATCTTCATAAAACCCTTATCCCGCAGTTCCCGGGCCACCGGCCCGAAAATCCGGGTTCCACGCGGGTTCACACCCGAAGCGTCCAACACCACCGCGGCGTTATCGTCGAAGCTGATGGATGAGCCATCCGGCCGACGATAGGACTGCTTTGTCCGCACCACCACCGCGCGCACGATGTCCCCCTTCTTGATCGCCGCATTGGGGGCCGATTGCTTCACCGTAGCGACGATGACGTCTCCCACAGTGCCGTAGCGCCGCCTCGATCCACCCATGATGTGAATACACAGGATCTCCCGGGCGCCCGTATTGTCTGCCACTCGCAGTCGCGTTTCTTGCTGAATCATCCCTGTACCGTCCCCACGAAATCAGCGCGCTCCACAATCTCCTCGACGGCCCAACGCTTGAGCCGGCTCAAGGGACGCGACTCGACGATGCGCACCAGATCTCCCATCCGGCACGCGCCCTCGGCGTCGTGCACGTAGTACTTCTTGATCTCCTTGACGACCTTGCCGTAGCGCGGGTGGCGGCGTATCCGCTCCACTGCCACAACCACGGTCTTCTGCATCTTGTCGCTGACGACACGCCCGACCAATCTCTTGCGATTTTCGTTCACTGGGCGCCTCCTTCCATCTTCTCGATCAACTCACGCTCGCGCATGATCGTCTTCATCCGCGCGATGTCTCGCCGCACGGCGGTCAGCCGGTTGTGATCCTGCAACCGCCCCAGGTACCAGTCCTGGCGCAGATTGAACAACTCCCGATACGCCTCGTCCAAACGGGTGGCGATCTCTTCTTTCGTAAACTGCCGAATCTCGCGCGCCTGCATCTTACTCCCCCGTTTCTCCGTGGCGGGCCACGAACTGACACTTGATCGGCAGCTTGTGGGTTGCCAGACGCATCGCTTCACGGGCCTGCTCTTCGGTGACCCCAGCCAACTCGAACAGCACACGCCCAGGCTTTACGACGGCGACCCAGTGATCCACCGAGCCCTTTCCCTTGCCCATACGGGTCTCCGCCGGCTTCGCGGTGACCGGCTTGTCGGGAAAGATGCGAATCCAATACTTCCCACGCCGACGAACGTGGCGCACGATAGCACGGCGGGCGGCCTCGATCTGGCGGCTGGTGATCCACGCGGGTTCCAACGCCTGCAACCCATACTCCCCGAAAGAAACCTCGTTGCCCCGCATGGCTTTACCCCTCATCCTGCCCCGGAACTGCTTCCGGTACTTAACTCGCTTCGGCATCAACATAGCCTATCTCCCTCGCGGTAATCTCAACATACAGCTAGACGACGAATGGTTCCTCGGTGGTGGCAGACGGCAGCACTTCGCCCTTGTAAATCCACACCTTCACGCCGATTTGCCCAAAGGTCGTGCTGGCCTCCTGACGGGCGTAGTCGATGTCCGCGCGCAGAGTCTGCAGGGGCACGCGTCCTTCACGCATCCACACCGCGCGCGCCATTTCGGCCCCGCCGAGACGGCCATTGCACACTATCTTGATGCCCTCAGCACCGGCGCGCATCGCCTGCTGGATCGACCGCTTCATCGCTCGGCCGTGAGAAATCCGGCGCTCCAACTGCGACACGACGTTCTCGGCCACCAACTTGGCGTCGAGTTCCGGGCGTTCCACTTCCTGCACCTCGATGTGCACCCGCTTGCCCGTCATGTCCTCCAGCGCACGCCGCAACAGCTTGACCGCCGCTCCCTTCCGCCCAATGACGATGCCCGGCCGTGCCGTCCACAACGTCACCTGAACCTGATTGGGAAACCGTTCGATCTCCAGATTGGCAATCCCAGCCTGCGCCAGCTCCCGGTCGATGTACTCGCGGATCTTCAGATCCTCCTGCAAAAACTCCGAATACTTGGACCCCTGAGCGTACCAGCGTGCCTTCCAGTCGCGGATAATCCCGAGCCGAAAACCATACGGATGAACCTTGCGTCCCAAGTGCGTCCTCCTCTATCTCCAGCGCAACGTGCGCCCTTAGTCCTCTGATACCTCGTCCAACACCACGGTGATGTGCGATGACCGTTTGCGGATGGGGCGGTAGCGCCCGCGCCCGCCGAAACGGGGGCGACGCCCCTTGCCCGGCGAGACTCCCGGCCCGTCATCAGCCGAAATGTGGGCGATGTAAAGATCGCTTCTCGACAACCCTATGTTCTCTTCGGCGTTAGCCACCGCCGAACGAATGACCTTTTCAACCGGATTAGCGGCAGCATGTGGCAGGAAGGGCAAGACACTCAACGCATCCACCACTGGCATGCCGCGCACCTGGTTTATGACTCGCCGTACCTTTTGGGCCGACATCGGTATATGTTTCGCCTGTGCGCGAACCTGCATCATCCTCTCTCCTTCCACTGCCCGCTATGCGCCGCGGACCTTGCCTTTCTTCTCTCTAGCGACATGGCCGCGGAAGGTCCGCGTGGGGGCGAATTCCCCCAGCTTGTGCCCAACCATGTTTTCGGTGACGTAGATGGGCACATGCCGCCGCCCATCGTGAACCGCGATGGTGTGCCCCACCATCTGCGGGAAAATCGTCGACTCGCGTGACCAGGTGCGAATGACTCGCTTCTCACCTTGGCGGTTCATCTCCTCGACCTTACGCAGCAGTTTCGGATTGATATACGGACCTTTTTTCAACGACCGTGACATAGTTTCACTCCCACACTCAACCTGCTATCGAATCTAGCGCCTGCGTGCGCCACGCCTGCGGACGATGTATTTGTCCGTCGACTTGTTGCGCCGCGTCTTCTTGCCCAGCGTGGGCTGCCCCCAAGGCGTCTTCGGCCCCGGCATACCTATCGGCGTGCGTCCCTCTCCACCACCGTGCGGGTGGTCCCGAGGCGACATCGCCGAACCACGAACCACGGGCCGCCGCCCCATCCATCGCTTCCGCCCGGCCTTGCCCAGCTTGACGTTGCCGTGCTCTACGTTCCCCACCTGGCCAATCGTGGCCATGCACTCCTTCTGGAACAGACGCACTTCGCCACTCGGCAAGCGCAGGCTCACGTACTTCCCTTCCTTCGCCATCACCTGCGCCGAGGTGCCCGCCGCTCGAACCATCTGGCCACCGCGCCCGGGGTACAGCTCGATGTTGTGTACCTGCGTACCCAATGGCATGTTCTCCAACGGCAGCGCGTTCCCCAACCGGACGTCCGCTTTGGAGCCACTGAGCACTTCGTCGCCCACGCGCAGCCCCAACGGCGCGATGATGTAGCGCTTCTCGCCATCTGCATACACCAACAACGCGATGCGCGCCGAGCGGTTCGGATCATACTCAATCGAAGCCACCCGCGCCGGCACGCCGGTCTTGTCCCGCTTGAAATCGATCAGGCGGTAGAGTCGCTTGTGCCCGCCGCCGCGATGACGCACGGTCACCCGTCCATACGCATTCCGCCCGCCCCGCTTGCGCATTGGGGCCAGCAGGCCGCGCTCGGGTTCCGTCGTCGTAACCTCGTCGAACGTCAGTCCCGTCATTCCACGTCGCCCCGGCGACGTCGGCTTGTAGACCTTGATGCCCATTGGTTAGCCTCCCTCGAATACCGGGATCGTATCGCCCTCGGCCAGCTTCACAACGGCCTTCTTCCACACTGGCTGGCGAACCACGTGACGACGTCCCCAACGCTTGGCCGTCTTGGCCGGCATCAGCATCGTGTTCACCGTCACGACCTCGACGTCGTAAATTTCTTCGACGGCCTGTTTGATCATCGCCTTGTTGGCAGACCGATCCACCATAAACGTATACTGGCCCAACTGAAGCGCCTGATAGCGCGTCTTCTCTGTAATTACGGGGTGCTTAATCACTTCATACAGGTGCATGTCTCTACCCCAATGTAGACTCAATGACCTCTAAGGCTGCCAAAGAGATCACGAGTTTATCGTACTGCAACAGGTCTCGAACGTTCAGGTAACTCGCCATCAAGGTCTTGACCTTGGGCAAATTGCGTGCCGACAGCGTCACTGTCTCGTTCTTCTCAGGCAAGAGAATCAGCACACTCTCGCCTGCACCCAGATTCTTCAGTATCGAGACCATCTGCTTGGTCTTAGGTGCCTCTAGCTCCAGACGGTCGAGCACAACGATGTGCGCTTCAGCCGCCTTGGCCGACAACGCGCTGCACAACGCTGCCCGACGCATCTTACGTGGCATGCGCTTCTCGTAGCTGCGCGGCAAAGGCCCATGGGCAACCCCACCACCGACAAAAATCGGTGCGTTGCGGCTGCCGTGTCGCGCGCGACCCGTGCCCTTCTGCCGGTACCACTTGGCCTTCGAGCGATTGTTCTCGCTGCGCGTCTTCGCCTTGTGCGTGCCCGCACGGGCATTGGCAAGCTGCCGCACCAAAGCCTGATGCATCAAGGGTCCATTGATCGGCGCACCAAAGATGCTGTCTTGGAGCTCGATTTCGTCGATCTGTGCCCCAGTCATATCCAAAACAGGAACAACCATCCTCATTCCTCCTGATCCCCTATCCCTGCTTGCGGGCTACTTTGATCATCACCAGCCCACCCTTAGGGCCGGGGACCCCCCCGCGCACGGCCAGGAGGTTGCGCTTCGGATCGACCAACGCCACTTCCACGTTCTGAACCGTCACACGGTCGTTGCCCATCCGCCCGGCCATCCGCTTGCCCTTGAACACGTGCCCGACCCCCGTCGTACCACCAATGGAACCGGTCGTACGCGTGCGGTCCGACTGACCGTGTGTCTTGGGTTGGCGGTGAAAGCCGTGCCGCTTGATCGTTCCCGCAAAACCGCGGCCTTTGGAGATGCCGACCACGTCCACCCGCTCACCTTCTACGAACACGTCGACCGTGATCTGATCACCTTCAGCGGGGACTTCGTCGAGTTTGAGCCGGAATTCACGCAGGTAACGCAGCGCGGGCACGGAGTTCGCCAGCTCGCGCCGTTGTGGGTGCTGCTCGTCCGTCTTCAGTTGCCCGAGATGACCCAACTCTCCTCGCGTCAAACGCGCCGATCGAACTTCCTCGAAGCCCAACTGCACCGCGTCGTACCCGTCGCGTTCGGCGGTCTTGACTTGAGTGACCCAACACGGCCCGGCCTCGATCACCGTCACCGGAATCGACTCACCAGCCGCGTTGAAGATCTGGGTCATGCCGACCTTTTTGCCCAGAATACCTTTCACAATCATCACTCCTTCCCGAGAACTGTCGGCCCTGGGCAGGGCCGCATCATCCTCACGTTTGCAAGTGCGCAAGCCCGCAACCCGCGCGCCTGCGACACTTGCAAACGCTCTTACAGTTTGATTTCGATGTCTACACCGGCTGGCAGATTCAGCCGCATCAGCGTATCGATGGTCTTATTGTCCGGCTCCATCACGTCGATCAGACGCTTGTGAGTGCGAATCTCGAAATGCTCGTGCGAGTCCTTATCGATGAACGTAGAACGACGAACCGTAAAACGCTCGATGCGGGTGGGCAGAGGTACCGGCCCAACGACGACCGACCCAGACCGCTCAGCGGCTTCGACGATGCGCTTGGCAGACTCGTCAAGCACTCTGTGATCGTATGCTTTCAAACGGATGCGGATTTTCTGCTTTGCCATGTATCCTCTCTCGTTAGTCGAGAATCTTCGTAATCACACCGGCACCGACGGTCAGACCGCCTTCACGAACTGCGAACCGAGACCCGATCTCCAGGGCAATCGGCTCGATCAGGTTCACCGTCAGGTTGACCCGGTCGCCCGGCATCACCATCTCGACGCCATCGGGCAGTGTGATCGAACCTGTCACGTCGGTGGTGCGGATGTAGAACTGGGGCCGGTAGCCGGTGAAGAACGCCTTGTGCCGGCCGCCCTCGTCCCTACGCAACACGTACACTTCGGCCATAAAGTCCCGGTGAGGCGTGATCGAGCCCGGCTTGGCCACAACCATGCCGCGCGCGACGTCGTCCCGTCCAATGCCGCGCAGCAACAACCCGGCATTGTCGCCAGCTTCGACCCGCTCCAGCTTCTTGCGGAACATTTCCATGTCGGTCACAACGGTCTTCATCGGATGGTCCAGCAGACCCACGATCTCGACCTCGGTCATTGGAACCATGGTGCCGCGATCAACACGGCCGGTCACCACAGTGCCGCGCCCCTTGATGCTGAAGACGTCCTCGATGGGCATCAAGAACGGCTTGTCCTTCTCACGCTCGGGCGTGGGAATGTAGTCGTCGACCACCCGCATCAGCTCCCAGATCGGCGCGTAGTCCGCGTGATCGGCGTCCGGCTCCGCGCTGTTCAACGCCGTCAGCGCCGAACCGCGCACGATGGGGGTCTCGTCGCCGGGGAACCCGTAGCTATCCAACAGCTCGCGCAGCTCCAGCTCCACCAGCTCCAGCAGCTCCTCGTCCTCCATCAAGTCGACCTTGTTCAGGAACACGACGATGGCCGGCACCTCGACCTGACGCGCCAACAGGATGTGCTCGCGCGTCTGAGGCATCGGGCCGTCGGCCGCCGAAACCACCAGGATCGCCCCGTCCATCTGCGCCGCACCGGTGATCATGTTCTTGATGTAGTCGCGGTGACCCGGGCAGTCTACGTGAGCGTAGTGCCGGTTGTCCGTCTCGTACTCCACGTGTGCGATAGCCACGGTCAAGATCTTGGTCGCATCACGACGGAACATCTTGGCATCCGCTTTCGCCACCTGATCGTAAGACTGCGCCTGCGCATACCCTCTCAGCGCCAACGTCTTCGTGATGGCAGCGGTCAGCGTGGTCTTGCCG
>JAFGOJ010000492.1 GCA_016926575.1 Anaerolineae bacterium
ACAAAGGACACAAAGAAAAATATGAAGGAATTGCGCGAGATTGCCCGAAAAACAGCACGAAGAACAAGAGAATCTTAAGGCGAATATCAAAAATCTTTGTGCTCTTTGTGTCCTTTGTGGTTGTTTCTTCTTTTTTTAGGGGAGTCAAGATAGGATATTGAACATGGCCCAAGCACCAACAGAAACCATCTTGACGTCGGTGAAAAGTCGCACGTCGCCCACATTCCTGGAGTTCGTCGTCGTCATCTCGATGATGATGTCGTTGACCGCCCTGTCCATCGATGCGATGTTGCCAGCGCTGCCCCAAATCGGCAGCGATCTGGAGATTGCCAACCCGAACGACCGCCAGCTCATCGTTTCGGTGATTTTCTTAGGCTCCGCGGTGGGTCAGTTGTTTTTTGGCCCCCTTTCGGATAGGACCGGGCGCAAACCGGCGATCTATGCGGGGTACGCCTTGTACATGGCCGGTTCCCTGGTCTCCGTTTTCTCGCTCAACTTCCCTATGATGTTGTTGGGACGTGTCCTCCAAGGGCTGGGCATCTCTGCCCCCCAGGCCGTCACGCGGGCTCTGATACGCGACCAATTCGAGGGGCGGAAAATGGCGCGCGTCATGTCGTTTACGATGATGGTCTTCATCCTCGTACCCATGGTCGCCCCGACGATTGGGCAGGGCATCCTGATGGTTTCAGGCTGGCGCGGCATCTTTGGCAGCTTTTTGTTTTTCGCGCTGGTCACCCTGGTATGGTTCGTCCTGCGCATACCGGAGACGCTCGCGCCGGGCGACCGCACGCCATTTTCAATGCACCGAATCGTCCACGCGGTTCGAGAAATCTTCCACATTCGCTCCGCCATCGGATACACCCTGGTGGCAGGCCTCGTCAACGGCGTCTTCCTTGGGTATTTGAACTCATCCCAACAAATCTTCCAAGAGCAATACGGCCTAGGCGACTTGTTTCCCCTGTTCTTTGCCCTGAACTCGTTATCGTTGGGCCTGGCATCTTTCACCAACGCCCACCTGGTGATGCGCTTCGGGATGGTCAAGCTGGCTCGCTGGTCGTTGGGGGTGGTGTTTGGATTGGCCGTGGTCTTCGTGGGCCTATCCCTGCTTCTGGCTGGCCATCCTCCCTTGTGGGGCTTGATGGCCTATCTCATGGTGTCTTTCTTCTGCATCGGCATCCTGTTTGGGAACATCAACGCATTGGCTATGCAGCCGCTGGGGCATCTGGCCGGCATCGGCGCTGCCGTGCTCGGGTCGCTCACCACCCTGATATCGACGCTGCTGGGCACGCTGATCGGCCGCAGCTACAACGGCACCGTCCTGCCGCTGATCATAGGCATGGCCCTCCTGACCGGGGCTTCCATCTTCGTCATCCGCTGGGCCGAACAGACGCCTGAGCCGCCGATCATAAGGTAACTCGTAACTTCTCAATAAAGCGGGGAGAAGACGGGGGTTTTGCGGGCGGCTTCGCCGCCCGCAAAACCCCCACCCCCCACTTTTTGAGAAGATACGGTAACTCGAAGTTTGACAATTCCATCAAAGTAAGGTATAGAATGCTGCAGGAGGGAACCCGTGCCTGCCAACCTGATCGACACAATCGACCGCACTTCGTACGAGCCAGCCTACGCCCAACTGGTGCGCATCCTGCGGCGTCAAATCGCCGCGGGCATGTTCCGCCCCGGCCATCGCCTGCCCTCCGAGGCGCAACTGTGCGAGCAGTACGGCGTCAGCCCGATGACCGTGCGCCGGGTGATCAACATCCTGGTCGAACAGGGCGCGGTGGTCGCCGAGCAGGGCCGCGGCACGTTTGTCAAACCGATAGAGTTGGGCACCGCCGCCTTCCACCTCGACGAGCTGCAGCGCCTCTTCCAGGGCGAAGAGACCACGGTCAAGCTGCTGGAAGCCCGCATCGTCTCTGCCAGCGAGCGCACTGCGCGCAAACTGTTGCTCGAGGTGGGCCAGCGCACCGTCTTCATCCGCCGCCTGATCTCCCATGACGAATCACCCGTGCTCTACCACCGCGAACACGTGATCTACGACCCCACCCGCCCCATCGTCGAAGCAGAAATGGAAGTGACCGCCTTGCGCGGCTTGTTCAACGGCGGCAGCGAAGCCACTCTCAAGCGCGGCGAGCTGGCCATCGACGCTACGGTGATGACCGAAGAGGAAGCCCGCCTGCTCCACGTCTCCCCCGGCAATGCCGCGTTTCGCGTCGAACACATTTTTTACGACTTCGAGAACGTTCCGGTGAGTTGGGGCTGGTTCATCTGCCCCGGCGACCGCCTGCGCTTTACGACGACGGTCGGCATCTACGATCAGGAGCCGCATAACGTATGAAGAACGGAAACGGCCAAACGGAATTGATCCGCGCTATCGCCGATTTGGAAGAAGACGTCGCCCTCGACCTGGTACGCCACAGCCTCGCCGACGGCGTCGCCCCCCTACACCTGGTCGAAGCATGCCAGGAAGGACTGCGCCAGGTCGGAGAACGGTACGAGAGCCAGGAATACTACCTGGCCGGGTTGATCATGGGCGGCGAAATCTTCCGCCAGGTCATGGACCTGATTGGGCCGGTGGTGACCGCCCATGCCTCCCTCGACATCTCCGGCCACATCGTCCTGGGAACCGTGCAGGGAGACATCCACGACCTGGGCAAGATGATCCTGGAGATGCTGTTGAATTGCAACGGGTTTACGGTGCACGACCTGGGGGTAGACGTCTCTGCAGACACGTTCGTCGCCCGCGTGCAAGAGATGGCCCCCGACGTCGTGGGGCTCTCCGGGCTGCTCACCAGCTCTTACGACACGATGCGCGACACGGTCGCCCGCCTGCGCGCAGGCGGATACGCCGGCCCGATCGTCATCGGCGGCGGGCAGCTCAGCGAGGAGGTCTGCCAGTACGTGGGCGCCGACTACTGGACCACCGACGCAGTGGCCGGCGTGACGTTGTGCCGCCGGTTGGTGGAAGAAGCGCATCGGGATCAGACCGCGCCCGTCGCAGAGTGAGCCCGGGCCAGCCTCACGCCTCCTCGCGCAGGCAGATCAACGACCGCTCCCCGGCATGGAGCACCTCCACTGCCACCCCGTACGTCTCCGAAAGGTTGGCCGCCGTCATCGCGCGCGCAGTAGGCGCAGCGGTCAGCACCTCTCCGCGCCGCATCATCACCACGTAGCTCGCCACCGCCGCAGCCGCGTTGGGATCGTGCGTGGTGAAGACCACCGTCACCCCCGCCGCCGCCATCTGGCGCATGATCGACACGATCCGTCCCTGATTCCCCAAATCGAGGTGCGCCATCGGCTCGTCCATCAACAGCACTTGCGGCTGCTGCGCCATCGCCCGTGCCAGGATCACCAACTGCTGCTCGCCCCCGCTCAACGCCGCGACGGCGCGCTCGCGCAGAGCCTCCGCCCCCATCGCCCGCAGAGCCTCCAGCGCCACCTGCCGGTCGGCCGGCCCGGGCGACTCCAGCGCTCCCAGGTACGGCGTGCGCCCCAGCAGCACGTATTCCAGCGCCGAGAAGTTGAAGGGAATCGGCTCGCTCTGCGGCACCAGCGCCATCAAGCGCCCCATCTCCCGCCGCGTGTAGTCGCCCAACGGCCGGCCCGCCACGCGCACCGTCCCCGCGCTGGGGCGCAGAAAGCCCAGCAGCACACGCAGCAGCGTGGTCTTGCCCGAACCGTTCGGCCCCAGAATGGCGGTCAGCGACCCCGCCGGAATGTCCAGCGAGAGGCCGCGCAGCACCGGCTGCTGCGGACCGTTGTAAGAGAAATGCAGGTTTTCAGTTGAAATCGCGGTCGCATGTGTGTTCAACGTCTTACCCCACCTGCGGCGTCCGGCGGATCATCAGCAAGAGAAAGCCCGTCGCGCCGAAAAGGGCGGTCAGAATGCCCAGCGGCACCTCCCCGGCCACGATGGTGCGCGCGACGTCGTCGCACAGCAGCGCGAACGTTCCCCCGATCAACATCGACGCGGGCAGCGCTTTCTGGGCGTCCGCGCCGACCAGCCGGCGGCTGACGTGCGGCACGATCAGTCCCACCCACCCCACCGCGCCGGCCACCGACACCACCGCCGCCACCGCCGCCACCGCCGCCGCCAGCAGCAGCGACCGCTCGCGCCCGGGGGCCGTCCCCATGGAGAACGCCGTCTCCTCCGGCAGCGCCAGGACGTTCAGCCGCCAGCGCATCAGGTACACCACCACCAACCCCGGCACGACCAGCGGCAGCATGTAGGCCACGTCGGCCCAGGTCACGCCCCACAACGCCCCCAACGTCCAGAAGACGATCTCCGGCAGCTCCGTCAACGGGTCGGCCATGTACTTGAGCACCCCCAGCCCCGCCGAGAAAAGGGCCGAGACGATGATACCCGCCAGGACGAGGCGTAAAATCCAGCCGCCGTAGCGGATGGCGCGCGCCAGGACGTAGGAACCAGCCAGCCCCAACCCGGCGAAGAGCGCCGCCGTCACCTCCACCACCGCCGGCCCGCCGTCCAGGAACAGAATGCTGAAGGCCGCGCCGAAGGCCGCGCCGGGCGAGACGCCCAGAAATCCCGGTTCGACCAGGGGATTGCGGAAGATCATCTGCAGCACCGTCCCGCCCGCCGCCAGCGACATCCCCAGCAGGCACGCGGCGAGGATGCGCGGCAGCCGCAGGTTGACCACCAGCCGCTGCGCCAACAGGTCGCTCCGCAGCGTCGAGAGCGGCATCCAGTACGGGGCCGGATACCGCCCGAGGAAGATGGAGAACACCAGCACGCCGATGAAGAGCAGGCCAAGAACGAGAAACGGGCGGCGCAAGGTCGTCATCGGCTCAATCGAGCGTCCCTTGAAGGTACGGGAGGATCTGCTCGCGCACCGCAGCGTCGTCCATCCCGTACAACTGCGTGTAGAAAGCGACCGCCTCCTCCGTCGCGTCGACGTCCGCGAAAAGCTGCGGCTGGATGCGCGTCGCCAGCCACGTCAACCCCAAAATCCAGCGCGTGTCCGGCTGGTCCCAACTGTAGAAGTCTTTCGGGAAAGCGTAAAGCTGCCCCTGTTGCACCGCCGGGAGCGCCTGCCACTGGGGGTCGGCGGCCAGGCCCGCCACCGTTTCGTCCACGTTCGAAAAGTAATCGATGACAAAGACCTGGTCGGGGTTCCAGGCCGCGATCTGCTCGAAATTGACCACCACCCAGCCGCCTTCCTCCGAAGCCTCCGTCCACACCGGCGCGCCGCCGGCTTGTTCGACCAGCAGCGTTTGGATCCACGCCGCCGGCGGGACGTTGAAGGCGATCTCGCCGCCGCGGCTGCTGTACTGGAGCAGGAGCACGCGCGGGCGCTCGTCTGCGGCCAGGCCGGCCGTGGCCTGGACGACACGTGCCTGCCGCGCCTGGTACGCATCGAGGATGGCCTGCGCGCGCGCCTCCTGGCCCAAGAGCTGGCCCAGAATGTTCAGGTCGCGCGTGTACTGCTCGGGCGTTTCCAGGTCGAGGTAGACCACGGGGATGTCCAGCGCTTCGATCGCTGCGCCGATGGAATCGGCCAGGAAGCCCTTCAGGATGACCACGTCGGGCTGGAAGGCGGCGACCTGTTCGGCGCTGGCCTCGTGCTCGATGGAAGGCAGTGCCACGTAGGCAGGGTCCAGAAGGGCGAGGAAGGGGTCGACCTGCGTCTGCCCCGAGGTAGGCCGCGCCGCCAGCATCTCCGACGCGCCGTCGAACATATAGAGCGCGTCCATGATGAAGAAGTTCGCCCGCCCGGTGACGACGATGCGTTCCGGCCGTTGGTCGAACGTGACCGTGCGCCCCAGGGCGTCGGTGACCGTCACCCCGGTCGACTCGGGCGTGACGGGCTCCACGTCGGCCGGACCACACGCCCCCAACAGCAAACTCGACAATACCAACACACAGATGAGACGGACTCGGTACATGTCTACCTCCCCAAACGATTCGATGCTTGTAACTGCTCAGCTTGCGCTTCGCAGTTGCCTTTCCCGCCGCGAAAGGGGGAGTGGCGGGTTTGCGGGCGGCTTCGCCGCCCGCAAACCCGCCATTTTCTCCCTTCGACGCGCCAAGCGGGTAACTGCCAGGTGCACACCTGAGCAGTTACCGACGCTTAACGTCGGCACGCCGCCAGCCAGTCCAGGATCGCCTCGATCTGGCGGCGGCGGAAGTCGAAGACCAGGTGGTTGAAGTCGTTGGGCGGGATGGCGCGCGCGCCGCTCTCCAGTTGCTCCAGGCGCTCGCGGCAGACCGCTTCCTGCGCGGCAATCAGTTCGTCCTCTCCCTCCAGACCGAGGCTGCGGAAGAAGTAGAGCTTGGCCGGGAACTCGACCCGCATATCGCGCATCGAGGGGAGCGGCTCGCGCACCCACTCCAGAAACCGCTCCCGGCCCGTGGGGGTGATGTGGTACACCTTCCGCGCGGGATAGGTTTCCTGCGGCATGAGGGTCGCCGCCACGTGCCCGGCCTCTTCCAGCCGCTTGAGCGCGGCGTAGAGGTTGCTCATCCCCACGTACCAGATGCGGCTCAGCGCCTCCTCGACACGTTGGTGGAGGTCGTATCCGTGCATCTCGCCCTGAAATAGAAACCCTAACAACACGTATTCTTGTGGCAGTCGCCGCTGGCCCATACGCTTCACCATCGGATGATCCATTAGATATCCATGTGATAAGTATTCAGAATGTGAATAGATTATACCCCCATTGCTGTACAGCGCAAGTCG
>JAFGOJ010000493.1 GCA_016926575.1 Anaerolineae bacterium
AGAGCCCATGATCGCTTCGCTCACAACCAATGGACGAAAATGGCTCCTGTGGTTGCGGGTCTCCTGACCTGCCGTTCCGCCCGGTCTCCTGACCGGGCGGAACAAGAGGCGAAAAAGTAGGTCACGCTACAAGCGTGACCTACTTTACTCCGCGCTCCCGCCGGGTCACGGACCCGGCAGGAGCAAGTTGTCTGGTGGTGGTAGGCGCGCGATTCAATCGCGCGCCTACCACCGCAGGAACCGCGCTCTATTTTCTAAGCAGCACCTCGCCCGCGCGCACGATTTTGCGGTGGGTTGGAACCCTCTCCATAAACGACCGCCGCAGCCTTTCGTCGGCAATCCGCGCCGCGCGCTCCTGCAGCAGCGTGTACGCACGGTTCAAGACCTCGCCGGCGCGCCGGTCTTCCCCCGCCCGCAGTACCTCGTAGGCGCTCCAATAGACCTCGAAGGGCTGGGGCAGCCCCTCCAACCCCGGCCAATCCGCCAACTCGTCCAGCAGGTGGCTTGTCACCGACACAGCCTCTGCCACGCGCGCTTCGTCCACTGCCAGGCGCGCCAACCCTGCCAGCGCCGTCGCCCGGCCCGCGCGCGAACCGGACGCTGCGTCCATCTCCAGCGCTTCGAGGTACGCCGCGCGCGCCTCTCCGCGCCACCCCTGCGCCGCCAACGCGCGCCCCAGGGCCGCCAGCGCCTCCTGTAGACACTGCACGTCTCCTGTCTCGTGGCACAGCGTCACCGACCGCTTGAGGTATGCCTCTGCCACCTCGGGCTGCCCCACAGCTTGGGCTATCCATCCCAATCGCAGCAGGACGTGCCCTTCCAACTCCCGGTATGCTGCCTCCCGCCCGATCTGCAGTGCCGGCTCGAGGCAATTCAACGCGGTGTGGGTATCTCCCAGGTGGAAATAGACCTCTCCGACGTGCATCAAAGCGGTGCACTCGCCGAAGCGCTGGCCGCTGGCACGGAAGCCGTGCAGCGCCTGCTCGCCATACGCCAGCGCCCGGTCGTACAGCCCGCGTGCCGAGAGCACCGTTCCCAGCTTCAACAGCGCGTCCCGCTCGCTCACCGTGTCACCGATGTCGCGAAACATCTGCACGCTCTGGTGGTAGTGTGCTTCTGCCTGGTCGTACTCGGCGCGTCGCTGCGCCACTGCACCCAGGTGGGTAAGCGTCAGCGCTTCCCAGCGTTGCTCGCGGATCTGGCGGTAGATGGCGAGTGCTTGTTCGGCGTACATCTGGGATTGTTCCAGAGCGACCGTGTGGTAGGCGATAGCAGCCAGCTCGAACAGGCCGCGCGCCTCCCAGTGGCGCAGGCCGTCGGCGCGCGCCAGGGCCAGCCCACGCTCGACGTGCGCGCGGGCCGCGTCGTGTGCGCCCTGCATGCGCAGCGCCTGCCCCCATTCGAGCTGGATGGCCGCCTGCAAGGCGGGCGGGGGCGCTTCGACGATGTGCGTGGTGGCTTCCAACACGGCCTGGGCCTGAGCGTGCCGGTCCTGGGCGATCAGGAAGCGCGCCAGCGCCACCTGCATCCAGCCGACCCGCCAGGTTCCCGCCGCGTCTCCGTCGCCCGCCACCCGCGCCTGTAACTGTGACACACTTGCGCCAAAGGTGGCTTCGCCCTCGCGGAACAGGCCGCTCAGTTGGTAGAACCGCGCCAGCGCCTCCATCCCACGGTCGAGGGCGGCGTATTGGGCGTGTTTGACGGCCCACTCCCAACCCTGCCGCACCTCCGCCAGGGCCGCTTCGATGTGCAAAATAGCTTGTTTCGCACCTAATTTTCTCAACGCGCCCTTCGTATCCGCCACCAGTCCCAGATAATAGGCGCTGTGGCGCTCGCGCACGGCTTCTTCCTCGCCGCGTGCCGCGAGCTGCGCCAGGGCGAACTGGTGCGCCAGGCTGGGCAGCGTGTACGTCCCGTCGGCGGCGCGCTCCAGGAGCGACTTGTCGGCCAGCGAGAGCAACGTTGCCCCCCGGGTGCCTGCCACTGCCGTCGCGGCGGCCTCGTCGAACGTGCCGGCGAACACAGACAGCGCGGCGAGTGCCTGCTGCTCTTGTGCGTCCAGCCGGCTCCGCGCCGCTTCGAACGCCGCGCGCAGGCTGTGGTGGCGCGGGGGGACGTCGTGCATCGTCGTCGCCAGCGCGTCGAGGTTTGCCAGCACGCGCCGCGCGACCTCCTGCACCGGCAGCGTCTCGGTGCAGGCTGCGGCCAATTCGATCCCCAGAGGGGAACCGGCCACCGCCTGGCAGATGCGGATCGTCCAGGGGAGCGTGTCCGCGTCCAGGACGAACCCGTTGCCGGTGCGGGTGGTGCGTTCGGCGAAGAGGCGCACGCTGCCGGCAGCGGCGGCGGCCGGGTCGAGCTCGGACTCGGGCACGGGCAGCCCTGCCAGGCGCGTCACGGCTTCCGCCTGCAGGTTCAGGCGCTCCTGGGACGTGGCCAGCACCGTCACGCCGGGCGCGCCGCTGAGCAGTGCCAGCAGGAACGTTACACCGGCCTCGATGCGCGTGTCCATGCCGTCCAGTACCAGCAGCGTTTCTTTGTCGCGCAGGAAGTCCACCAGCTCACGCTGTGGCGGTTGGCGACCGGAGAGCGCCACCCCCAGTGCGTGGGCTGTGGCGAGCGTCAGGGCGTCGTGCGTATCGGGTGCGCGGGCGACGTCGACGAACCAGACGCCGTGGGGGAACTGCTGGGCTACGAGGTGGGCTGCGGCGAGCGCCAGGCGCGTCTTTCCGATGCCGCTGCCGCCCACCACTGTCATCAGGCGGTAGGAGGGATCGAGCAGGCGGGCGGTCAGTGCCTCCAGCTCGGCCTCGCGCCCGACGAGGGGGGTGGGGGGGGACGGGAGGTGGTGTCCTTCCAGCAGGGCGGGCAGCGCCAGGAACAGGCCGGGGGGCTCGCCCGCCTCGATCTTTTTGAAGAGCAGCGTGGTTTCCATGGCCGGTTCCACGCCCAGGCTCTTCGTCAACATTTCGCGGCACAGGTCGTACTGGGCCAGGGCGGCGCTGCGTTCTCCGCCGAGGGCGAGGACGCGCATCAACTGGCGGTGGGCTTCTTCGCGCCAGGGTTCCAGCTCGATCTGGCGGCGGGCGTACAGTTGGGCCCGTTCGAACGCGCCGCGCGCTTCGTAATAGCCGGCCAGCGTGAAGAACACGTCCATTGCCTGGCGGTGGAGGCGCTCGCGCCGCACGGCTGCCCATTCCATGAACTGGACACTGTCGATGGAGAAACCGGTCAGGAACTCGCCCCGGTACAGGTTGGCGGCGTGTTCCAGTTGGCCGATGCAGAAGCGGCACACGTCGAGGTGGCGGTGGTGGTGGCGTTTGGTGGAGGCGACGAGGGCGTCGAAGGCGGCGACGTCGAGCCAGTGGTGGCTGGCGGTGTCGAACTGGAGCGTGCGGCGGGTCACCTGGAGGAAGGGTGGGGTGGCGGCGGGGTCTTCGATGGCCGTGCGCAGGCGCAGGAGCGTTTGGCGCAGGTTGTGCAGCGCGCGGGATTCGTCGAAGTCCGGCCAGAGGAGCGTGGCCAGGGCGTCGCGGCGGAAGGGGGTGCCGGCGTTGGCGGCCAGGTAGGCCAGCAGTGCCCGCGTCGCGTCGGTTTCGAAGCGCGTCACGGGGCGTTCGTCCAGAGTCACCTGGAAAGACCCTAACAGTGAGATCAAGAGTTTCATAAAACTTCCATAATTTTGTGACGAT
>JAFGOJ010000012.1 GCA_016926575.1 Anaerolineae bacterium
AGTGTCGGCGAATTATTCGACCTCGCAGCGGCGATGGAGCGGGCCGCCGAGGCCTTGTACCGTGCCTTCGCACGCAAGTTCGCCCACGAAGAAGAGATCGCCGCGTTCTGGCAGTCGTACGCAGACGAAGAAGCAGCACACGCGCACTGGTTGGAAGCGCTGAAGGGACGCTTGAGCCCCGACATCCTGGCGCGAGAAACGAACGGCGAGATGCTCCAGGCCGCAAAGGACGCTCTAGACGTGGCGCTCGACGACCTGTTGGGCCGCATCCACAATCTGGACGACGCCTACGAACTGGCCAACGAAATGGAATCTGGAGAGACCAACGCAATCTTCGAGTTCTTGATCGAAGAGTACGAAGTGGCCAAAGAATCACAGCGCTTCTTGAAAGCACAGTTGAAACAACACGTGCTCAAGGTGGGATTGGGATTTCCGGCACAATACAACGGAAAAGCCAACCGCCTGGTGGTAAAAGCACGCATGTAAGCCTCCCTGGCAGGCCAAGGACTGCATGGTCACCAAACTGTTGGTCACCAAACTCTACGTCCCGCCACTCCGCCCGGAGATCGTGGTCCGGCAGCGGTTGGTCAAGGCATTGGATCGCACCCTCGATTGCAAACTGACGCTCATCTCTGCGCCGGCAGGGTTCGGGAAAAGCACCCTGCTGAGTACGTGGGTGCACAACAGCCGCTGCGCGCAGGAGTGCCTGGTCGCCTGGGTGTCTTTGAGCAGCGGAGACAACGACCTGGCGCAGTTTCTCTCTTACCTCATCGCCGCGCTGCAGACCGTGTGCCCGGGGGTGGGTGCGGCGGCTTTGGAAATACTCGACAGCCCCCAGCCGTTTCCCATCGAGGCCACGCTGACCGACGTGGTCAACGAGCTGGTCGGCACCACGAAACCGCTGGTAGTGATCCTCGACGACTATCACGACATCACCGCCCCGCCGATTCAGGAAGCGATGGCGTTCTTGATCGAACACCTGCCCGTGCAGGTGCACCTGGTCATTGCCAGCCGCACCGACCCGCCGCTGCCGTTGGGGCGGTTACGCGGAAGTGGGCAGCTCAACGAGCTGCGCACCGCCGACCTGCGCTTCACGCCCGCAGAGACGGCGCTGTTGCTCAACGAGGCGATGGAGTTGGATATTTCGGCGCACGACATCGCACTCCTGGAAGCACGCACCGAGGGCTGGATCGTGGGGCTCCAGTTGGCCGCACTCTCCTTGCAAGGGCAGGATCGAGCCTACGCCGCGCGTTTCGTCGCCGCGCTTAGCGGCAGCAACCGCTACATCCTCGACTACCTCACCGAAGAGGTGCTCAACCGCCAGCCCGAGGACGTGCAACAGTTCCTGCTGTGGACCTCGATCCTCGACCGCCTGACGCCGTCGCTGTGCGACGAGGTGGCCCGCCGCGACGACAGCGCGACGGTGTTGCAGCGGCTGGATCGGCTCAACCTGTTCATCGTCCCCCTGGACAAGAACCGGCAGTGGTATCGCTACCACCACCTGTTCGCCGACCTGTTGCAGAGCCGCCTGAAACAGCACGCCCCCGACCAGGTCGCCGCGCTGCACGGCCGGGCCAGCGATTGGTACGAGCGACACGGGCAGGCCATCGAAGCGGCCCGTCACGCCCTACACAGTGGGAACATCGACCGCGCGGCCTGCCTGATCGAGCAAAACGTGCTGGACATGATCCATCATGGCCAGTCCACGACGCTGATCAACTGGTTGGAGACGCTGCCCGAGCAAACGATCCGCGCGCGCCCGTGGCTGTGCGTCGCCTACGCCTGGGCGCTTGCGTACGGCGGCCAGGTGGACGTGGCGGAATCCGTATTGCAGGACGCGGAAAAAGCGCTCGATGGCTCCGCTGTGCCGGCAGACGAACAGCGCCACGTCACCGGCTACATCGCTCTGCTTCGCTCGTACATCCTGATCGTGGCGGGGAACATGAGCGAAGGCGCGCACGTCGCCCAACAGGCGATGGACTACCTCGCCGAAACCGATGTCCGAGGCCGCAGTTTCGCCACCAGCGTGCTAGGTCTGGCGGTCGGTTGGAAGGGCGACTTCAAGGCAGCAGAAGCGGTGCTGAGAAACGCCATCGACAGCAGTCTGGCGGTTGGCAAAATGGCCACTGCCGTCGTCGCCCTTGGCGATATGGCGGGGTTGAGTTTCATACAGGGCCGCCTTCACGAGTCCAGCCTGCTTTGCCAGGAAGCGATGCGGTTGGTCGACGAGTACGAGCAGCGCAATGGGCACGAACTGCCCGCCTCCGGCTACATCCACCTGCGACTCAGCAATATCCTGTACGAGAGAAACGACCTGCAGGGAGCGCTCCATCACGCACGCGAATCGGTCAGACTGAGCAAGAAGTGGGGACGTGTGGAAGCGTTGGTGGATTCCTACGGATGCCTGGCCGGCACGCTCAGAGAACTGGGCGACCTGGATGGGGCGTTCGAAGCCATACGCGAGGCGCGCCGGGCCGCCCACAAGCTGTCCGACTGGTATGCCGAAATCGCCATGGCGCAGGAAACAATGCTGCACCTGACAGCCGGCAACCTGGCAGTGGCAGCGCAGTGGGCCGAACGTGAGATCCGGCACGTGAACGCCGGGCCATTGAACCTTCAGGAAATGCCGCGCAGCATGACCCTGATACACGTCTGGGTCACGCTGGGAAGGTTGGACGAAGCGATGGACCTGGCAGCGCGGGCCCTCGATCTGGCGGGGGCACTCGGCGCAACGGGGGGAAGCATCCGAGTGTTGGCCATGCAGGCGCGGATTCTACAGATGCAAGGTCTGGAAGAACGCGCCGTCTTCACCCTGGGGCGGGCGCTCTTCCTCGCGCGGCCGGAAGGACACGTGCGCTCACTCATCGGACTCGGTCCGCCGATGGCGAAGCTGCTCCGCCAGGCCGCTGCTCAGGGCATCGAGGCGGAGTACGCAACCTATCTCCTAACCGAGATGGCGGCGCTCCCCGCGCCTCTGCCGCAGGCATCGCTCGCCCCCATCCCGCCGCGCGACTATTCCCCGCTCGTCGAACCCCTCACCGAACGGGAGATGGACGTCTTGCGCCTGCTGGGGTCCGGTTTCTCCAACCAGGAAATCGCCTACGAGCTGGTCATCAGCGTCGGCACGGTCAAAAATCACCTCAAGCGTATCTACGGCAAACTCGACGTCCACAGCCGCACCCACGCCGTCCATCGCGCCCGCAAACTGGGCCTCATCTAATCCCGCGGGTCGGCCTGAGACCGCCCCCACGGGCGGGGGCGGATCGCGGGTATGACGGCGTAGGGGCAGGCGAGACCCTCCCGCAGGTTTGAAACCTGCGGGAGGGTCTTCGTTTACGGGTGGGTCTTCGTGTACCCGCGGTCGGCGGGTTGGAAACCCGCCTTACATTGAACCGCGGTTCGATGTAAGACGTCATTCCCGCGCAAGCGGGAATCCACCGACCTCCGGCGTGGCGGCACGCTTATCCCCACGTATCCCTTTCGAGACCATGACCCATTTCCGCATTCCCGATTCAGATAGTGTCTGAAATAGGACCTTTGGGACCAGACAGCCACCAGCCTTCGTTGGTACAATAAGACCATCGTCGATTCTTCGTAACTGCTCAGGCTGTGCGCCTGGCAGTTGCCCGCCTGGCGCGCCGAAGGGAGAACAGGGGGTTTGCGGGCGGCGAAGCCGCCCGCAAACCCCCCACTCCCCCTTTTCGCGGCGGGAAAGGCAACTGCGAAGCGTCAGCTGAGCAGTTACGATTCTTCACGCAGAGGGAGGTGGTTCTATCGCAGAACATCGACGTGTATATCGATGACGTGAATGAAGTGACACATCTCAAGGAGGAAAAGGAACATGCATAAGAGAATCGCCTGGATCGCGCTGAGCGCGATAATGATAGGAGGCCTGATCCTGGCCGCCTGCACGCCTGAGACGGTGGTTGAAACCATCGAAGTGGTAGTGACTGTACCCGGAACCGGCGAGACGGAAGTCATCGTCGTCACGGCCACCCCGGAACCGGTCGCACCGACGACGTTCGAGTCGGGGGACCCCAGCACGCTGTACTACGCCTCCTCCAGCGAGGGCGTCGACACGCTCGACCCGGCCTGGAACTACGAGAGTGAGGGCGACGCCGCCATCCGCAACATCTATGACCAACTGGTCACCTACGACGGCACGTCCGCCACCTCCTTCATCCCCTCCCTGGCCGAGGACTGGGAGATTTCAGAAGATGGGATGACGTATACCTTTTACATCCGCGAGGGCGTGACCTTCCACAACGGCAACGACTTGACGCCCGGGGACGTGGCGTACACGTTCCGGCGTGGCATCTTGCAGGGCGGCACGTGGTCGCCCCAGTTGCTCTTTACCGAACCCATCCTCGGCATCGGCGTGTACGACATCGCCGAGGTCGTGGCCGAGCTGGAGGGACTGGAGGACATCTACTCTTTAGAGGACGATCCCGAAGCCGTGGCCGGAGCCGACCCGGATGCCTTGATGACGGCCTGCGAAATGGTGATGGAGGCGATTGTGTACGACGATGCTGCGGGCACCGTCACCTTCAACCTGAGCACCCCCTGGGCTATCTTCCTGCCGACCCTCGCCAACTCGTGGGGCGGCGTCATCGACCAGGAGTGGTCGATCGAGCAGGGCACGTGGGATGGCGACTGCGCCACCTGGCAGAACTACTACGGCGTCACGTCCGAAACGACACCGCTGCGTGCCGTGACCAACGGCACCGGCCCCTACATGCTAGACAGTTGGAATCCCGGTCAAGAGCTCGTGATGGTTGCCAATCCCAACTTCTGGCGCGTCCAGCAGAACGTGCCGCTGTTCGAGGGCGGCCCGGTCGGCCCGAGCATCGAGCGCATCGTTCAAAGTGGCGTGCAGGAGTGGGGCACGCGCTACGCCATGCTCCAGGCCGGTGACGCCGACTTCACCGACGTGCCGCGCGAGAACGTCATCCAGGTTGACCCGCTGGTCGGCGAGTGGTGCGAGTACGTCATCGACACCGGCGACTTCGAGTGCCAGGTCACCAATGAAAGCGCGCCGCTGCGCCTGTACCGTGGTGCCCCATCGACTAACCGTACGGACGCGATGTTCGTCTTCGACGTCAACGACGACGGCGGCAACCCCTACCTGGGCAGCGCCCAACTCGACGGCAACGGTATCCCGGCCGACTTCTTCTCCGACATCCACGTCCGCCGCGCCTTCAACTACTGCTTCGACTGGGACGCCTACATTCAAGAGGTCCTGGCCGGCGAGGCCATCCAATCGATCGGCTATATGCTGCCCGGTATGCTCGGCTACGATCCCGAAGGCCCGCACTACTCCTACGACCCCGACATGTGCGCCGCGGAGCTCCAGCAAGCGTGGGACGGGCAGGTGTGGGAGAACGGGTTCCGCATGCAGATCGCCTACAACACCGGCGGCTTGGAACGCCAGACCATCGCGCAGATTCTGCAGAACAACCTCCAGGCCATCGACCCCAAGTTCAACATCGAGATCATCGGCCTGCCGTGGCCCAGTTTCCTGGCCGCCATCCGCGCCAGCCAGATCCCGCTTTACATCAGCGGCTGGCAGGAAGATTTTCACGACCCGCACAACTGGGCGCAGCCGTTCCTGGTGGGCACCTACGCCTACCGGCAGCGGATGTCTGAGGAAGTGCGGCTGCAGTTCCTGGAACTGGTCAGCGCCGGCGTTGTTGAGACGGACGAGGCAGAGCGCACCGCGATCTACCAGCAGTTGACGCAGATGGACTACGACCTGGCCCCGGCAATCCGCCTGGCGGTCGCTACCGGCCGTCACTACCAGCAGCGCTGGGTGGGTGACTATTACTACAATTCCATCTACAGCCTCCAATCGCGCTACATGACTCTAACAAAGCAGTAGACGCAGCCAGTTCTTCCAGGGGAGGCGCGTGCTTCCCCACCCCCACAGGGGCGCGGCAATCCGCGCCCCTGTGCCATTGCGCGGGCGCGAAGCGCCCGAAGCCATCCCCACCAGACGCGCTGCCCTGCTCCCTCCCACAAGACCGGTTGGCTTTTTGAGGGGGGCATGTTATGATGTGCGGTTATGGACACAGCCATTCGATTCGAGGGCGTATCGAAGCAGTTCGTGGCGCGTCACGCCGGCCCGCGCTCGTTTCAGGAGCTGGCAGTGGGGCTACCGCGGCAGCAGGAACGCGCGCAGGTGGCGTTTTGGGCGCTGCGAGAGATCGATTTCGAGATTGCGCCGGGCGAGACGGTGGGCTTCATCGGGCCGAACGGCAGCGGCAAGAGCACGCTGCTCAAGCTCATCGCGCGCATCCTCGCGCCGACGTGCGGGTGGATCGAGGTGAACGGGCGCATCGGACCGCTGCTGGAGTTGGGGGCGGGGTTCCATCCCGACCTGACAGGGCGGGAGAACGTCTTCTTGAACGGGTCGCTGCTCGGGCTGAGGCAGGTGGAAGTGCACAAGCAGTTCGACGCGATCGTCGCTTTTGCCGAGTTGGAGCGGTTCATCGACATGCCGGTGCGCCACTATTCGGCGGGCATGAGCCTGCGGTTGGGCTTCTCCATCGCCGCGCACGTCTCACCCGACATCCTGCTCGTGGACGAGGTGCTGGCGGTGGGGGACGAGGCGTTCCAGCGCAAGTGTCTGGAGCGGATGGAGACGTTCAGGCAAGCGGGGTGTACCATCGTGTTCGTCTCCCACGACCTGCGGACGGTGGAGCGGCTGTGCGCGCGGGCGTTCTGGTTGGCAGAGGGGCGCATCCGACACACCGGACCCGCGCACGAGGTCGTGGCGCGGTATTTGGCGGCTGTTGAGGAAGGCAGATGACATTGCGCACCGATTTACACATTCACACGACGGCGTCGGACGGACGCTGGCATCCGCAGGAGGTCGTGGCCCACGTCCTGGAAGAGGGGATCGGGCTGTTTGCCGTGATCGATCACGAGAGCGTGGGGAGCGTCGAGGCGGCGGCGGCGCTGGCGCGCGAGGCGGGGCTGGCGTTCCTCAACGGGGTGGAGATTTCGGCCCTATTCGAGGGAAGCGTCTTTCACATTTTGGGGTACGGCATCGACCCGCGCCACGCGGGCCTGCTCGACCTGTTGGAGGCGAACAAGGCGCGCATGAACTGGATCAACGAGGAAGTGTTGCGCCGACTCATCGCGGCGGGGTATCCGGTGAGCCTGGCGGAGTACGAGGCGTTCGAGTACGACCTCTCGCGCGGCGGTTGGAAGGCGCTCAACTACCTGATCGACAAGGGGGTATGCCAGGGGGCGCAGGATTTCTTCACCCGCCTGTTCGTCGACCCGTTTCGGCCGCCGGCGCCCGACTTCCCGCCGGTGCCGGAGGTGGTCGATGCCGTGCGTGCGGCGGGCGGGGTGCCGATTCTGGCGCACCCGGGGGGATCGCTGCGCCACGTGGGGGTGCGGGGAGAGACGTTAGCGCCGTTCAGGGCGTTGGGGGTGACGGGGTTGGAGTGCTACTCATCGTACCACGACGCGCAGACGACGGCGGTGTGCCTGGATTTCTGCGCGCGGCACGATTGGCTGGTCACCGGCGGGTCCGACTGCCACGGCGGGTTCGTGGGGCGGCCGCTGGGGGTGCCGCGGGTAGACGCGAGCGACCTGCGGTTGGGGGAGCTGGAGGGGTTGGTCCGCGCGCCTGTGCGGTAGACGCGCGAAAACACCGCCGTCCGCAGACAGCGGTGTTTCAGACACGTGGCTAAACGGCGCAGGCCAGGTTATTTCTGGGTCAGCGCGCGGTTGAGCTGTTGCGCGAGGCGGGCTTTGCGCCGGGCGGCGTTGTTTCTGTGGATGATGCCCTTCGTGGCGGCCTTGTCCAGCGCTTTATGAGCGATCTGGATGGCCTGTTGGGCCTCTTCGAACTTGCCGGCCTCGATCAGTTTGCGGACCTTCTTCACTTCCGTGCGGGCACGGCTGCGGAAGATCTGGTTGTGCACCCGGCGGCGCTCGTTCTTGCGAACATTCTTAATGGCTGATTTGGTGTTTGCCAACGCTCCTTACCTCCAAAACCCCAGACTGATAGTCTAACAGATAATTTGTGGAACGTATTTTACCTCAGTTTGCCGGATTTGTCCAGGCGGTTATAATGAGGGGGCAAAGGAGGGGGGATGGATGAAAACACGGTGACGTGGGGGCAGTTGATCCACCTGAGCCGTCTGCTCGAGCGCATTGTCGAGGTGCGGGCGGCCTTCGCGCCGTTTTGCGCGACGGTGCGGGCGCGGGAGGAGCTGTTGGAAGACCCGCAGGTATGGCGGCGTCTGTCGGCGCTGTGGCGGCCGTGCCAGGAGCGGCTGGACCTGTTGCTGGACGTGGCCGTTCCGCGCCCGGACTGGGCGGTGGAGTTGGACGGCCTGCGACGGGAGCTGGAGGGAGGGGTATTGGACGAGGCACACAGTCCGGCGGCGCTGGAGGACGCGGCAGACGCGTTCGATGGGGCGTGCGAGCGGCTGCTGGCACGGACGGTGTGGGCGTTGCGGGACGTGGTGGCGCACTTGGAGACGATGACGGGGGAGTCGGTATGAGCGGGGTTTTCGAGACGTTGCAAGAGCGGTATCGCGAGCTGGTCGAGCGGGGCGTGGGAGGCGCAGCGGACGAGGCGTTCGTCGACGCGGCGCGGGCGTTTCTGATCGACGCGCGGCGGGGTGGCGCGGCGGTGGCAGACGCGGGGGAGCGGAGCCAGTTGCGGGCGTACATGCGGTTCGTGGGGCTGGCGTTGCACCGGGCCGGGCAAGACGTTCCGGAGTTGGAGTTGCTGCCGTTGGATCGGGAGCGCTGGCCGGCGGCCGTGCCAGCCGGTCAGCCGCCGCCGGTGCCGTGGTGGGCGTGGGTATTGATCGGTGCGGCGGCGTTCGTGGTATTGGCGGGGTTGGTGGCGGTGGCAGGGTACGCGGCAGGGGTGCTGGCAGCGGGTCCGGCGACGCCAGTGCCACCGACGGCGACGGCCGTGCCGCCCACGCCGACGGCGACCGCGACGCCCATCCCCCCGACGGAGACGCCGACGGCCACGGCCACAGCGACGGCGACGGCCACGCCGACACCACCGGCGGCGGCATTCGACAACGTGGCCATCGCGTTGGGGGTAGATGGCGCGGGCGAGCCGTTGTTGGCGGGGGACGTGTTCGACTGGAACACGAAGACGGTCTACGTGGTGTTCGACTACGCGGGGATGCAGGACGGACCGGAGTGGTCGGCCGTGTGGACGCGCAACGGGGCGGAGGTGGGTCGAGAGGCGGGGATGTGGGACGTAGCGCGGTACGGGGCGGCGGGGCGACGGTGGGCGGTGTTGGTCGCGCCGGCGGGGGACGTGCTGTACGGCGGCGAGTACGTGGTCACGCTGGCGATTGGGGGAGAGGTGCAGGCGGAGAGGGCGTTTCGCGTGCAGTATTACGTCACGCCGGCACCTTGACACAGGGAGGTGGCGTGTTATGATGGAAGAGCACCCAGGTCGGTCAGACGATCGCTCTCTGCTTTGAGCAGGGGGAGGAAAGTCCGGGCTCCACAGGGCACGGTGCTGGATAACGTCCAGGCGGGGTAACCCGACGGAAGAGGGCCACAGAGAAGGAGACAGCCGGGGCGGTGCGAGCCGCCCCGGTGATGGTGAAAAGGTGGTGTAAGAGACCACCGGCGTCTGTGGTGACACAGGCGGCCAGGCAACCCCCACCGGGAGCAAGGTCAAGCAGAAGCGAGGGGCGGCCCGTCCCGTTCGAGCTTCGGGTAGACCGCGTGAGGCGATGGGTAACCATCGTCCCAGATAGATGATCGTCCACGACAGAACCCGGCTTAT
>JAFGOJ010000494.1 GCA_016926575.1 Anaerolineae bacterium
GCGATGAGGAGATTGCTTCGCGGCCCCTTCGACTTCGCTCAGGGCAAGCTCTTCGGGCCGCTCGCAATGACCAGAGTGAGCAATTACCTGGCATGTAATATTGAGCCAGTGCCTTGTAGACCTGGCTCGTTTAGATTATACCGCATTGGGGGGCTTCCTGCAACAGAACGTTGGGTGGGGGGGCATTTACTTCTGGGGGCAGTCAAGCTGGCAGTTCGCCATACACTGCCGTCATACCCGCGATCAAGCGTCCGCCTCGATCCACGTTCCTTTGCAGGCGTCCGGCTCCTCCAACGCGCGGCCGACCAACCCCGGCTCCAACCCCGAGAGGATGCAGCACTTCAACTGCGGCAACTCGTCCACCAACCCGACCATGCGCGCGACTTTGTCGGCCATGCCGCCGGTGACGTCGACGGTCAGTGCTCCGCCCAGGAGGGCGTGCAGGTGCGGCAGCGTGGCGGGTGAGACGTGCGGAATGACGCGCCCCTCGCCGTCGAAGACGCCGGCCGCACCGCCCGCCAGCAAGATGCGCTGCGGACGCAAGATCGCCGCCAGGTAGACGAACAGATCCTCTGTAGAGATAATCGTCCCGCCACGCACGTCGTCCAGCGCGACATCCCCGTAGACGAGGGGCACCAGACCCCGCCCCAGCGCCGTTTCGATGGGGTGGACGGCCAGATCGACGAGCTGCCTGTCCCTGCAGCGCGCCGACGCGGACGGCTGGAGGCTCCAGACGGGCACGCCTGCCTCCTGCATCGCGTCGCTGACGATGCGGTTCAGGCGCGCGGCGGCGGCGGCGACCTCGGCGAATCCCGCCCACTCATCCGGCGCGGACACGCCGCGACGGGTGGCATACTGGGATGCGGCCTGGTGGCCGAAGGACCCGGAGCCATGCCCCAACACCAGCCTGAGCGCGGGGCGCGCTTGTAGCGCCTGGCGGATTTCGTCTGCCAGGCGTTGGATCACGCCGAGGCGGGGCGTGTAGGGGCGACGTTTGTCCGTAATCAGCGACCCGCCGAGCTTGAGGAAGACCAGTTCGTTCATACGCCTCCCAGAGTGTGGAGCACCTGCCGGGCCCCGGCCGCCAATAGCGCCGCCTGCACCGGCGCGGCGCTGTGTGCGTCGACCAGGGCGATGATGTTCCCGCCGCGTCCGGCCCCAGAGAGCTTCGCGCCGGCGGCGCCGGCCCGGCGCGCCGCCTCGACCAGCCGCTCCAGCGGCGGTGAGGAGACACCCATCTGCACGAGCAGAGCGTGGTTCTGGTCCATCAGCGGGCCGAGCGCCGGAACGTCGCCCGCGTCGAGCGCGGCGCGCGCCGCCTCGACGCGCTGCCCGACTTGTGTGAAGAGGTGCTCGAAGTGCTGAGGATCGGCCTGCCAGCCGGCGCGCACGGCGGCGACCACCTCGCGGGTGTGGCTGGGCGCTCCCGAGTCGGCGACGAGCAGGCGGAACGGCGCGCCGGGGTGGAAGGTCTCCAACAGCCGGTCGCGCACGAAATAGACCGGCTGCTCGTAGGCGATGACGGTGTTGTCGATGCCGCTGGGGGTGCCGTGGTGGAGCTTTTCCACCTCGTAGACCAGGCGGCTGACCGCGGCGGGGTCGAGCTCGACGCCCAGGAAGCGTGCCAGGGCGCGGACGATGGCGGTGGAGACGGCGGCTCCGCTGCCCAGGCCGCTGGCGATGGGGATGGTCGAGCTGACCACGATGGTTACGTCGGGGGCGGGCCGGTTCAGGTGGGCCAGGGTGTGGCGCACGGCGGCGCCCAATGGGTCGTCTGGGCTGGCGGCGTCGAACGGCACGCGCCGCCCGATGTCGCGCGCGTCCACTGTCAGCCCGCTGCCGCGGCGCTCGGGGACGACCCGGGCTGTGGCACGTACCTGGTTCACCGGCACGGCGATGGCCGGCTGCCCGTAGACGACGGCGTGCTCGCCGAGGAGGATTGCCTTCCCTGGAGCCGAGGCGCTGACCATGTTAGCGGAAGAAGTACATGATGACCACGACCGTCAGGCCCCACAGGGCGAATCCGACTTGAAGCGGGCGGTCTTTGAGGACGATGTCCTCCGGCTCCCCGCCCATGCCTTTGACCTGTACCAGGTAGAGCCAGCGGAACATGCAGTACAGGACGAAGGGGATGGTCAGCATCATGGAGTGATTCTCGGGCAGGTTGTCTGCCAGGGCGGTGTAGAGGGCGTAGGAGACGAGCGTGGCGGCGGTGACGATGCCGATGATCTGGTCGAGTAGGGGCACGGTGTACTCCTGCAAATTCTTGCGATGCGCGCCCGCGCTATCTCCCAGCAGCGTCAGTTCGCTGCGGCGTTTGTTGAAGCCGATGAACAGAGCCAGTAGGGCCATGCAGATGTACATCCACGGCGAGAAGCGTTCGGCTTCGACGAGCGGGATGCCGGCGGCGACGCGCAGGACGAACCCGCTGGCGATGGCCATCACGTCGAGGATGACGACTTTCTTCAGGTAGAAGGAGTAGGCGAGTTGAAGGACGAGGTAGATGAGTAGAACGCCGCCGAACCAGGGTTCGAGCAGGAACCCGGCGGGCAGCGTCAGGGCTAGCAACAGCACCGCCGCGACGATGGCCACGCGCGCGGGCAAGGCTCCGGAGGCAATCGGGCGGAAGCGTTTTTTGGGATGCTGGCGGTCTTTCTCCACGTCGACCAGGTCGTTGACGAGGTAGACCGTGCCGGAGACGAGGCACAGCAAGATGAAACCGGCCAGGGTGGCGAGCAAGTAGTGGACGTCGGTCAGTTTGACATCGAACACCAACGGCGCGAATACGAAGACGTTCTTCGTCCACTGCTTGGGTCGCATTGTTTTGAGTAGGTTTTTGAGCACCCTTGTTTCTCCAATATATCGCGTTATCTATTCCGAAAATAGACCGTCTCGATGTAGGGCGGGTTTCAAACCCGCCGACCCTCGGTTAACAATGCCTTGCAGGGGCTCCGCCC
>JAFGOJ010000089.1 GCA_016926575.1 Anaerolineae bacterium
AATTCGCAATTCGCAATTCGCAATTCGCACGGAGGCTAAAGCTAATGGACGATCAACCGCGAATCGGTGTCTATATCTGTGAATGCGGCGTCAATATTGGAGCGACGGTCGACGTGGCGCAGGTGGTGCAGTTTGCCGCCGGGCTGCCCAACGTCGTCGTTGCCCGCCCGCACCGTTACACCTGCTCCGAGTCCGGGCAGGAGATGATCAAACAGGACATCCGCACGCTCGACCTGAACCGCGTGGTGGTCGCCTCGTGCAGCCCGCGCATGCACGAAGGCACGTTCCAGGCCGCCGTCGCCGAGGCTGGGCTCAACCCCTACTGCTTCGAGATGGCCAACATCCGCGAGCACGTCTCCTGGGTGGTGAAGGATCCGGCGCAGGCCACAGCCAAGGCCCAACGCCTGGTGAACGCCGCCGTGGCCCGCGTGGCCTGGCACGAACCGTTGGCCGCGCGCCGCGAGGGCGTCACCCCGGTGGCGCTGGTCGTCGGTGGGGGGATCGCCGGCATCCAGGCCGCGCTGACCATCGCCGAGGCCGGCTTCCCGGTGGCCCTGGTCGAGCGCTCGCCCTCCATCGGCGGCCACATGGCCCAGCTCGACAAGACCTTCCCCACACTTGACTGTAGTACCTGAATTCTGGGACCCAAAATGATGGATGCCGGTCGGCATCCCAACATCCAACTGCTGACCTCCAGCGAGGTCGAATCGGTCTCCGGGTACGTGGGCAACTTCACAGCCGTGGTGCGCCAGCGCCCGCGCTACGTCGATACCAGCCTCTGTACCGGCTGCGGGGCCTGCGCCGAGGCCTGCGTCTACAAGAAGGGCGTGCCCAACGCCTTCGACGCCGGCCTCAGCCGCCGCCGCGCCGCCTACATCCCTATGAACGGCCAGGGCGTGCCGATGAAGGCCGTCATCGACGACGAGACCTGCCTCTACTTGACGCGCGGCAAGTGTACGCAGGCCTGCGTCGAGGCCTGCCCCACCCACGCCATCGACTTCACGCAGCAAGAACAAGTGATCGAACTGCCGGTGGGCGCGATTGTCGTCGCCACCGGTTTCGAGATGTTTGATCCCACCCGCCTCGCCGCCTACGCCTACGGCAAGTCGCCCAACATCCTCGACGGGCTCGAGTTCGAGCGCCTCTCCAGCGCCACCGGCCCCACCCAGGGCAAGATTCTCACCGCCGCAGGGAAGGTACCGGAACGCGTGGCGATCATCCACTGCGTCGGCAGCCGCGACGCGAACGCCAACCCCTATTGCTCGCGCGTCTGCTGCATGTACGCACTCAAGACCGCGCATCTTGTGCGCGACAAGACCGGCGCCGAGGTGTTCGAGTTCTACATGGACATCCGTGCCTTCGGCAAGGACTACGAGGAGTTCTACGAGCGCGTGCAGAGTGAGGGCGTCTATTTCGTCCGCGGGCGCGGCGCCGAGGTGACGGTGCTCGAGGACGGGCGGCTGCGGGTGAAGGGCGAAAATACCAACCTGGGCCTCCCGGTGTCCCTCGATGTCGACATGGTCGTGCTGGCCACAGCGATGGAACCGGCCCGCGACGCGGGCCACGTCGCGTCGGTCTTCGGCCTCAGCCGCAGCGCCAACGGCTTCTTCCAGGAGGCACATCCCAAGTTGCGCCCCTTCCACACCAACACCGAGGGCGTCTTCCTGGCCGGGGCCTGCCAGTTCCCCAAGGACGTGCCCGACACCGTGGCCCACGCCAACGCCGCCGCCGCCGAGGTTCTGGCGCTGCTCAGCCGTGGCGAAGTGGTCATCTCGCCCACGACGGCAGTCGTAGACGAAGCGCTGTGCTCCGGCTGCAAAACCTGCATCTCCCTCTGTCCCTACTCGGCCATCCGTTTTGTGGTCAAGGGAGACACCGGCGTGGCCGAGGTCAACGAAGCGCTGTGCAAAGGATGCGGCACCTGTGTGGCGGCGTGCCCGGCCGGCGCCATCACTGCTCGCCACTTCTCCGACCAGCAGATCATGGCGCAGATCGAGGGTCTGTTGAGCGGTGTGCCGTCTGTCGTGTGAAAAGGAGCCGACTCATGAGCGAGCCTTTCGAACCGCGAATCGTTGGATTTCTGTGCAACTGGTGCACCTACACCGCCGCCGATAGCGCGGGGGTGAGCCGTATGGAACAGCCGCCCAACGTCGACGTCATCCGCGTGATGTGCTCCGGCCGCATCGACCCGGCCTTCATCCTCAAGGCCTTCGCCGAGGGAGCCGACGGGGTGATCGTCTCCGGCTGCCACCCGCCCGGCGACTGCCACTACTCGAACGGCAACTTCAAGACCTTCCGCCGCATGCCCTTGGTCGAGGCGCTGCTGGCCCAGTACGGCATCGAGGCCGGGCGCTTCCACTGGGGCTGGATCTCCGGCGCCGAAGCGGTCAAGTGGGCCGAACTGGTGCGTGAGTTCACTGAGCAGGTGCGCGTGCTGGGGCCGCTGGATTGGCAGCACGAACTGGCGGACAAGGAGGGGTGATGTCACACAACGGCAAGCTCAAACTGGGGCTGTACTGGGCCGCGTCCTGCGGCGGCTGCGATATCGCCATCGTCGAGCTGCGCGAGAAGATTCTGGACCTGGACGCCGCCGCCGAGATTCTCTTCTGGCCGTGCGCGATGGACTTCAAGATCAAGGACGTGGAGGCCATGCCCGACGGCCACCTCGACGTGTGCCTCTTCAACGGCGCGATCCGCAGCACCGAGAATGAGCACATGGCCCATCTGCTGCGGCAGAAGGCGCAGGTGCTGGTCGCTTTCGGTTCCTGCGCCCACGAAGGCTGCATCCCCGGCCTGGCCAATCTCTTCGACCGCCAATCGATCTTCGAGCGGGTCTATTTGGAGACGCCCTCCACCGATAACCCGGCCGGCGTGCTGCCCCAGCTCTCGACCTTGATGCCCGAAGGGGAGATCGTCATCCCGCAGCTCTACAATACGGTCAAGACGCTGGCACAGGTGGAGGACGTCGACTACTTCGTGCCCGGCTGCCCGCCGCAAGCGCCGCAGATCTGGGCCGTGGTGGAGGCGATCCTGGGCGGCGCGCTCCCTCCCAAGGGCAGCGTGGTCGGCGCGAACGAGAAGACCGTCTGCGACGAGTGCCCGCACCGGCGCGAGGAGAAGCGCATCCGCCGCTTCTACCGCCCGCACGAGATCATCCCCGAGCCGGGGCGTTGCCTGTTCGACCAGGGCATCATCTGCGCCGGCCCGGCCACGCGCGGTGGCTGCGGCGCGCTCTGCCCCAGCGTGGGGATGCCGTGCCGCGGCTGTTACGGCCCGCCGCCCAACGTCATCGACCAGGGCGCGGCGCTCCTCTCGGCCGTCGCCTCCGTGGTCGACGCGGATACGGAGGAAGAGGCTGCCCGCATCGTCGGCGAGATCGTCGACCCAATCGGCACGTTCTACCGCTTCAGCCTGCCATCGTCGCTGCTGCATCGGGTGAAGCGAATTGAGAATCTGTAGGGCGGTTGGTAGGGGCCGCCTGAGGCGTTAACCCAGGCCCATTTGCGGAAGAGGTCCGGGGAAACCGGAAGGTAAACCGCAGGTTTACCCGTTACCCGTTTCCCCGGCGGGGTGCAGGGGCGTAGGGGCGCGGCATGCCGCGCCCTGCTGCAAGGCATTGTTAAACGAGGGCGGCGGG
>JAFGOJ010000495.1 GCA_016926575.1 Anaerolineae bacterium
CTTCCGCAAATGGGCCTGGGTCAACGCCTCAGGCGGCCTTCACCCTCCCGCAGGTTCCAAACCTGCGGGAGGGCGGGCATTTTCTGCCCTTTGTGATGGCCCGCAGGGCCGTGGCGACTACTGCCCTGTAGGGCGGGTTTCAAACCCGCCGCCCTCGTTTAACGAATGCTTTGCAGGGGCGGACCCCTTCCGCAAATGGGTTTCGGTCAACGTTGCCGTTGGTAGGGGACGGTCTCAGACCGCCCCCTGCCAATACGGGGGGTTTCGCTACCCTGCCGGCATCTGTTCGTTGTAGGCGTCTGCCAGGTGGGTGTTGACGTGCACCACGCCCTTGTTGAGGTTCTTGAAGGCGTAGTTTTCGTCGATGAGGGGCAACTGGTCGGCGTCGAATTGCGTCTTGATCACCGACCCAGCGGGCACGTAGCGGCCGTCGGCGACTTTGACGCCCAACAGGAGACACTTCGGCTCCACGACGCACCCCTTGCCCACCTCGGACTTGAAGACCAGCGTCTGCATACCGATGAACGAATCGTCGCCCACCTTGGCAGGGCCGTGAATCTGGCACTGGTGGGCCAGGGAGACCCGATTACCCACGTAGACGGCGAACTTACGCCCGTCGTGCTCGACCAGGTTGTGCGCCACCGGCGCGCCATTCTCCCACGTCTCCAGGGCGTGCAAGACGACCCCGTCCTGGACGTTGCTCTCGTCGCCCACCCAGATCGGCTGGCCCTCGTCGGAGCGGACCGAGGCTCCTGGGGAGACCATCACCCGCCGCCCGATGTAGGCGGATCCGATGACGGCGGCCATAGGGTGGATGTAGGCGGTGCGGTCGATGTGTGGTTCGATGACCTTCGGGCTGAAGGACGTCTGGACGTTGGCGTGAATATTTTTACTCATTTTTCTTTCTCCTTAGCTTTTAATGAGCGCTCTAGCGCTTGCTTTCTTTAAGATGTAGATCAATTTAGCGGGTTGAAAGCCCACCGATCTAGAGTCAGGTTAAAAGCCTGCCCTACATCCTGGTCGTACCGGTCGTAAGTGTGGGTCACCTCCTTAACCAAAGCTGATCGGCGGCAGGCAGCGGGCCGTTGCGTGCGCCCTGCTGCCTGCCGGTCCAATCTTCAAGGTGCGGCTCAGTCCATCAGATGGAAGTCGATGTCGCACAGGCGCTTTTCCAAGTCCTGTTCGATGGAGACGAACTTGGCCTTCCGGCCCAGGCGCTTGTGAAGTGCGGCGGCGGCCATCATCATCGGCACGCAGGTGAACGGCGGAATGCCCTCGGCGCGCAAGTCGCCGGTCGCCTTCCACAGCAGGCAGCCCTCGCAGATCATATCGATCTCGTGGTCGGCGATGACCAGCTTGGCATACTTGACCAGGCCGTACTCGTCGATCAGCAGGCGCTCGATCTCGGTCAGGAGATCTTGGGGGTCCTCGCCGTGAATCTCGAGGCCTAGTTCGTGTTCCATTTCCTCCAGGATGTCCTCACCGATGGTATCGACCGTGGCCAGGGCCGACTCTCCGAACAGATCGTACAGGCCCTTGGCGAAGCCAAAGATCAGGTCGTTGAACAGCTTCAGCTGCCGCAGCTTCTTTTCTTCCATTGTAGCCATTTTTCTGTCTCCTTAATTGGTTGTGTGAAGGACGGGCGGGATCAGTGCGGAATTGCGGCCCATAGCCGATCCGCGTAATCGTTCATTAACATACGGAGGACACCGAGGGTGGCGTCTTTCGTCACCGCCACGCCCCAGTAGTAGGAACCGTCCCCCAACAGACGGGTCAGGATGTATGCCTGATCGGTCGTGACCAAGTTGTCTTCGACGGCTCCCATCTTGACCTTGTCTGCCACGCGGGTCGACAGCTTCACCACCATCGCGAAACGGGCCGCAGCGGCCGAATTGTCGAAGTTGGGATCGGCCTTGACGCCGGCGATGGCCAACCCGTCCATTCCCACCACGTCGGTGGAGATGAGGTCGCCGCTCATTTCACTCTGAAACTCGCTGAGAATCTTCTGTAGGCTCATTTTTTTACCTCCTACCTGGGCATCGCGGCGTTGATACGCCCGGAGAAGACGCGGCTATTCAAACGCAGCCCGCCCAGGTTGACCTTGTTCTTGTCGGCGGCGATACCCAGATAGTAGTCGCTCCCCTCCAGGAAACGGATCAGGAGGTAGGCGTGTTCGGTCGTCATCAGGAAGTCCTCGATACCGCCGGAATCGAGCTTCTTGACCGTCGTGTCGACCAGCTTAATCAACAAGGTCATCTGGGCGTTGATTGCTTCCACGTCTACCCCAGAGATGGCGTGCTGGGCGATGCCCAGGCCGTCCATTCCGACGACCGACGCGGCGATGAAGCCGGGCACCTGCTCACCGAGTTCGGTGAGGATATCTCTCATATTTTCTGGCATTTCATATTCCTCCTTCATGAAGTCGTCGGCGAGGTCCCACCTTTCCTCGTCGACTTGTTGTAGTCCATCCATCAACAGCGCCGACCAGGGAGTGACGATGGTGCTGTCGGGCGGTGGGACGCCTGCCTGCAGGTTGAAATCGCCCTCTTGCCATTTGAGAACTCGATATACTACCTCCTCTCCTGTTTGATCCTCTAACGCGGCATGAACGATGTTTCCTCCATCGAAGTACAAAACGGCTTCTTGGTCACCGTGGTGGAGCGTCAACTGCGCTCTCGTTCCCTCCTGGCACGTCATTTGCACTAATGTTGGGAGGCTCATTTCGCTCAAGCTACCTTTGATGGCCATATGACATTCTCCAGTATCAGACTTGCTTGGTTGGGGCTAATCGCCGCCAAACTCCAAGGAAGAATCCAGCTCGCTTTCGAGCAGTTTGGCGAAATCGCCATCCAGCGTATTGTTGATAGACTCGCGGCTGACGCCCGCCTCGCGCGCCTCTACGAGGATGGGGGCCAGCTCGTCGACGGCCTGCTTGAGGATCATCCGCACCAGGCCGATGGGGGTGCCAACCTGGAAGACGATGACCAGGATCAACTGCTCGCCCACATCAGAGAGGTACACGCTGTTGCGTTCGCCCTCGTGGAGCATGAGCTTGAAGCGCGCCTTCTCGCCCACCAGACGGGCCATCTCGTTCGTGGCGGCCAGTTCGCCGGCGGCCAGCGCCGAGAGCACCTGCGTGTGCATCTCCTCCAACTGGCCGCGCTCGCTGATCAACTGGCCGGTCATATCGGCCAGGATGATGCATTTGGCCTCACTCTCGTAGGCCATGCGGGCCAGGCACTCGTCGATGCGCTCGGCCTGTTCGGTGGTCAGCACGAAACTGGGCGTCAGTTCTCCGGCGGGCATGAAGTCGTTCGGCGCGGCGCTGAACTGCGAAAAGTCCGCAATCTCCAATCCAGCGCCGGGCATCTGCTCGCCCGTCTTGGAGAGCAGCCACTTGAGACCCTTCTGAGCCTGCCGGTTGTGCGGATTGATGGCCAGAACCGTCTGCAGGTAGGTCTTGGTGTCTTCCGTGCTCTCCGCCACCCCGGCCAGCCAGAGCCAGGCGCTTTCTTGAGTGGGGTCTTGCTCCGTGACGCGGGTCAGTATCTCGTGCGCCTGGGCCTTGTCGCCGGCCTGCGCGGCTGCGATGCCCTTCTTGAGCAGGTGTGCTACGTTCGGTTCCGTCGGGTCCATAATGTCAACTGTCTCCTATAGCTTTTGTTGTACCTGGGCTACGACTTGATTGATCGCGGCTTTGAGCGTGTCGAACACGCCGACGCCGTCGGTAGCGACCGACTCGAAGGACGGCCGGCCGTTGGGCGCGAAATATCGCTGCAACAGTGCCACCGGCGCAACGTCGGGCAGGTCACGCTTGTTGAACTGGACCACGCAGGGCACTTCGCGGGGGTCGAGTTGCAGCTCTTTCATGTGCTGGTGCATGGCCTTGAACGAGTGGATGTTGTCGGCCAGGCGGCTCATCTGCGAATCGGCCACGAAGACCACGCCGTCGGCTCCTTGCAGCACCAGCTTGCGGCTGGCGGCGTAGAGCACCTGGCCCGGCACGGTGTAGAGGTTGAACTTCGGCTTCAGCCCCTTGATGGAGCCCAGTTCGAGCTGCAGGAAGTCGAAGAAGATCGTGCGGTCTTCACGCGTCTTGAGCGAGACCAGTTCGCCTCGCAACTTGGGGTTCGTCTTGGCGTGAATGATCTGCAAGTTGGTCGTCTTGCCGCTCAGGGCCGGCCCGTAATAGACGATTTTGAGGTTAAGTTCGCGTAACTTCCAGTTGATGAACATTTTGGGTGCCTTTCGTCGATCTGTCTTTGTCGATCACTCTTCGGTGTTGTCCTTCCAGGAAGTTTCTATCAACCCCATATTCATCGCTTGCTCAAAGCTAAAGGTCTCCATCACCCGGTTGACGGCGTCGTCCTGCGCGCGGGCGGGGCGCGGGGCGGCGACGGCTACCTCCGCCTCCGCCGAGGTGGCTTCAGGCACAGGCAGCGCATCCATCAACTCTATCTGCTCGTCGACGGTGAAGAGCGCGTCCAGGCTGTCGCTGAGCATCGCACCGAAGTCGTCCCCCAACGCCTCGCTGGCGTCCATCTGTTCGGCGTCGGCGACCAGGCTCTGGAGTTGTTCCAACGTGCGCTGGATGTACAGCCAGACCATGCCGACCCGGCTGCGCTGCCCGTGCTTGTAGAAGATGAGCATCAGGAACAGGTCGGTGTTGACGTTGGAGGAGTAGACGTCGTACTTCTCACCCTCGTGGTAATTCAGGGTGACCGACTTGCGTTCTTCCAGGTAGCGCGCCATCTCGAACGCCGTAGCGAAGCTGCCGCCGGCCAGGGAGATCAACGTGGAGGTGTCCATCCCCTGCAGCTCACCCACCTGGGCGATGACCGGGCCGGAGACGTCGGCCAGCAGGATGCACTGCGCGCCGACCTCGAAGCGCAGGTCCGCCAGGCACTTGGCGATCTTCTCGAACCGCTCGTCCGAGATCACCAGGATGTTGCGGCCGGGGGCCTCCGGTTCGGCCAGCGCCAGGCTCACCGCGGCGTTCAGGTCGTCCAGCGAGAATGGCTTCGTGATGTAGCGCGTCGCTTCCAACTGGTAGGACATCGCCTCGATTTCCGGGCTGCCGTAGGCCGTCATCAGGATCATGCGGCAGTCGGGATGACGGTTGCGCACCCGCTTCATCAATTCCAGGCCGTCCATATTCGGCATACGCAGGTCGGTGATCAGCAGGTCGATGACGGTTTGGTCGAGAACGTCAAGGGCCTCGGCGCCTGAATGGGCGGTTTGGACTTTGTAGCTCGCATTTGTCCGCCCCAGTGCTTTTGCCAGGAAGAACGCGACCTTCGGCTCATCGTCTACGATCAGAATGTGTTTGCTCTTCATATCCCGCCTGATGTTTGGGTGATTCTGGCCACGTGCTTCGATGAGTCTATTTTAGCACGTTTGCAACGAGACATGGGTTCCAGAAAACTTCCAAACGTGATCCAATTCCATGCCAAATATACCACAAAAAGGCCACTTTCGGATTAGCGTCTTGTGGCAGGTATGTGGCAGTTCCGTTGGTGGGGAGCGGTCTCAGACCGACCCCTACCAACCGGCATTTTCTGCCGTTTGTGGTGGCTCCACTGGGGCCGTGGCGACTACTTCGAAAATAGACCGTCTCGATGTAGGGCGGGTTTCTTACCCGCCGACCAGCGGTTACCAGGACTTTGCAGGGGCTC